>CAZFUO010000020.1:0-13168 GCA_964522065.1 uncultured Bacteroidales bacterium
GACTTATACCTTTTAATTCTGCAACAAGTTTCTTTAGATTTCTTTGCAAAGGATCTGGGTATCTGTTATAGGGATTGTTAAGCGGGTTTTCATTGGCATCAAGAAATACAGCTGCTTCCCCCTGAAATTCATCTCTTGCTGATGAATAAGGTTTTAATTGTAAAATATTAGGTCTTACAAGATCTTTTAAATTCATTTCTTCAAAGTATTTAATCTTAGTGTCATAGCATTTTTGTGAGCAGTTAATTGCTCGGCTTCTGCCATTATTTCTACCGCTTTTCCTATATTATTTAATCCCTGTGGAGTAATTTCCTGAAATGTGATTTTTTTCTTAAAACTGTCTAGATTTACACCACTGTACATTTTTGCATACCCATTGGTAGGCAAAGTATGATTTGTCCCGGAAGCATAATCTCCGGCACTTTCAGGAGTTAGATTTCCCAAAAAAACAGAACCTGCATTTACTATTCTCTCCGAAACCGCAAGATATTTATCTGTTGAAATTATTAGGTGTTCAGGAGCGTACTCGTTTGTAACCCTTATAGCTTCATCAATATCTTTTACAAGTATTATTCTGCAGTTATTGAGTGATTTATTAACAATCTCTTTTCGCGTTAATTTATCTGCCTGTTTTAAAGTTTCAATATAAACTTTATCAGCAATTTTCTCACTAGTAGTAACCAATATTGATTGACTATCAGCCCCGTGTTCAGCCTGTGAAAGTAGATCAGCAGCAATAAACTCACTATTAGCGGTTTCGTCAGCAAGAATTTCAACTTCTGAAGGACCTGCGGGCATATCAATAGCAACCTCCCTTAGACTAAGCAACTGCTTTGCAGCTGTAACATATTGATTACCCGGCCCAAAAATCTTGTAAACCTTTGGGATTGATTCAGTTCCGTAAGCCATAGCAGCGATAGCCTGAGCTCCTCCAACTTTAAAAACAGAGCTTACTCCTGCTTCTTTTGCTGCATACAATACAGCAGGATCAATATTGCCACTTTTACTACAGGGTGTGCACAATATAACTTCCCTGCAACCTGCAATTTTAGCAGGTAAAGCAAGCATTAAAACAGTAGAAAACAGAGGTGCTGAACCACCTGGCACGTATAAACCTACTTTCTCAACAGGAACAGCTTTCTGCCAGCAAGTAACACCGCCAATTGTCTCAACTACAGGCAAATCAACTTCCTGTGACTTATGAAATTTGCTTATTGTCGAAATTGCAAGTCTGATTGCATCTTTTAGTTGATCTGAGATTTTTTCTCCAGATTCAGCCAATTCTTTTTCTGAAACCTTGATGCAATCCAAATGTATGCCATCAAATTTCAGAGTATAATCAATAAGAGCCTGATCTCCCCTGCTTTTAACTTCAGTCAATATTTTCCCTACAGTGCTGTTTAAGCTTTCATATTCAAGAACCGGTCTCTTAAGTATTTCATTAAGTTGCTCCTGATCAGGGAATTTAAATATTTTCATGTTCTAATTTTATAAATATCAGAATATCATTTTTTCAATAGGTAAAACCAATATACCTTCTGCTCCCAGAGATTTAAGTTTACCTATTATTTCCCAGAATCTCTTTTCTTCAAGTACAGTATGCAAACTACTCCAGCCCTCGTTTGCCAATGGCATTACAGTAGGGCTTCTCATACCAGGAAGTTCTTTTACAATGGCTGAAATATTTTCATTTGGCACATTCATTAGCACATACTTCTTATTTTCAGCCTGCTGAACAGCATGAATTCTGAAAAGAAGCTCGTCAAGAATAGCTTGTTTTTCTTCGCTTAGTTCATTGTGACCAATTAGAAGAGCTTCAGACTGCATAACAACTTCAACTTCCTTTAATTGATTGTTTACCAGAGTTGAACCTGAACTTACGATATCAAAAATGCAATCTGCAAGACCTATTCCCGGTGCTATTTCTACTGAGCCGGTAATAACATGTATCTCTGATTTTAATCTTTTGCTTAACAGATATTCATTAAGAATTACAGGATATGATGTTGCAATCTTTTTACCATTCAGCCATTCTACACCGGTATAATCAACCGATTTAGGAATTGCAATAGATAATCTGCATTTACTGAATCCCAGCCTTTTAATTATTACTGCATCTTCTTTTTTCTCACAAAATTCATTTTCCCCCACAACACCAACATCAGCAACACCTGAAGCAACTGACTGAGGTATATCGTCATCCCTAAGGAATAATATTTCTACAGGAAAGTTCTTTGATGGAACCAATAGTTTTCTTTTATCGGAAACAAGTTTAATTCCTGCTTCCTGAAGAAGTGTCATTGTGTCTTCGTTTAAGCGACCTTTTGATTGTACAGCAATTCTTAGCATATATAAATAGTGTTATAATTATTTAAAAAACAAAAAAGGCTCACCTGTTGTACGGTAAGCCTGCAGTTTAGAAAAATGATACGACTCTTCCAGCCAACCGTTTATTGTTTGACGCAATGATGGTGACCTGTAAAGAAGAATACTGTTGTCATTTACAATTGTTTATTTATGCCGCAAAAATAGAAATAAATTAATCAAATTGCAAGTATATATATTGATTTGATTATAATTTACTGTACTTCAAAAAAAATGAGTACAAAAACTGAACCTTATTTAAGGCCCTATTGTTGTTTTAATATATTGTCAAAATAATTACCTTTACGACCATTTTTAAAAAATATGGCAAATCCAATAAAAAATACATTACAGGCTGTTCTTGAAAACAGCGTTACCTCATTTGGTGATAAAGTGCTCTTTACCTACCCTGATACTGAGGATGTAACTTATAGAATTTTAGGAGATAAGACAAGAAATCTTGGTTATTTCCTTCATAAAAATGGTATTGGTAAAAATGATAAAGTAGCTCTGATTGGCGAGAATATGCCAAACTGGGGTATTTCTTATTTTTCCATTGCTTCAATTGGTGCAGTTATAGTTCCGGTTTTAGTTGATTTCTCAGCAAGAGAAATCGAAACGGTATTATTGCACTCTGAGGCCAAGGCACTTATAGCAACAGAAAAGGTTTTTAAAAAACTATCTGAATCTGTAAAATTTGATGGATTAAAAATTTTATTGAATGATTTAACAGAATTAAATACTAAGCAAAGTATAGACAATTTTGCAGAATTAAATAAAGTTGAATGTGAAGCGTTTTTTCCTGATAAAACAGAAGAAAATGACCTTGCCTGCATTATCTATACTTCAGGAACCACAGGCAGATCAAAAGGTGTAATGCTTACAAATGAGAATCTGGTTTGGGATGCTAAAATGTGCGCCACAATATATCCGGTTTCTGATGATGATGTTTATATATCTGTTTTACCTCTTGCTCATACATACGAATGTACTTTAGGCCTTATACTAGGAACCATGCAGGGTGCAACTACTCATTATATAGATAAGGCTCCTACTGCTAATGTGTTAATGCCTCTGTTTAAAAAATACAGGCCAACTATGATGCTCACGGTTCCGCTGATAATTGAGAAAATGTTTAAAATTGGGGTTAAACCAAAACTGGTTAAGTCTCCTGTTATGAAATTCTTATACGGAATAAGACCATTTCAGTACGTTTTACACAGATTGGCAGGTAAGAAATTTTATAGTGTCTTTGGAGGAAATTTAAGATTTTTCGGAATTGGAGGTGCGGCAGTAGCTCCAGAAGTTGAAAAGTTTCTCAGAGATGCATCTTTTCCTTATTCATGTGGCTATGGATTAACAGAAACTTCCCCTATGTTACATGGTGCCAGGGTTAGCAAAACAAAATTCAGATCTGTAGGACCTGCAATGAAAGGTGTAGAAAGTCAACTAACAGATATAAATCCTGAAACAGGTGAAGGTGAAGTAGTTGTAAGAGGCAAAAATGTAATGTTAGGATATTACAAAGATCCTGAGGCAACATCAAAGGTCTTAAGCAGTGACGGATGGTTCAGGACAGGAGATCTTGGAATTATGGATAAAAATGGAAACCTGTATCTTAAAGGCAGAAGTAAAAATATGATACTGGGTGCCAGTGGAGAAAATATTTATCCTGAGGAAATTGAAGCTATAATAAACGAGATGGATAGTGTCGTTGAATCTGTTGTTTACCAACACAAGGGTAAACTGGTTGCTCAGGTTTATCTGAATGCTGAGGAATTCTCTAAAAAATATCAGGAGCTTAAAACATCAGCTCATAATTATCAGGATGAGTTAAAAAATAAAATGGATGCTTACCTGAAAGAGTTGAAAGAGAAAGTAAATCAGTCTGTTAGTAAATATTCTCAGATTGCCGATGTCTTTCTGAGAGAAGAACCGTTTGAAAAAACTGCTACAATGAAAATAAAAAGATTTTTATTGCAAAAAGATAAAAAAGAAGAAATCAAGGATAATTCTAAATAGTCTTATCTACCATATCTGAGTATTTTATTCTCTCTTTAGCAGGAAGCTTTTTAATAACTTCATCTACAGAATGTTGAATTAGTTTTAATACTTTTTCATCATTTAGATCTCTGTTTGGGTAAACTGTATTCCAGTACTTTTTATTAAAATGATATGCACCAACCACAGATGTATATTGTTCTCTGAGCTCAATAGAATAATCAGGATCACATTTTAAAGAAATACAAAGATCTTCTGCATCTAATGGTATTAGTGCAAACATCTTCCCCATCACTTTAAATACTAAAGTCACTTCGTCAAACGGGAAGCATTCTTCACTCCCAGGCACTTTAAGACAAGAATCTCTCAGGTTTTCGATATCCATTTTTTTAGAATTATAGATTATTGCTCTAAAATACTATTTTTGTTGAAAAATACATGTAAAAATGAAAAATCTAATTACCTCTTTACTACTTATGATATTGTCTGTAAATATCATAAGTGCTCAGTTAAAAAAAACACCTGAAAACGATTCACACGCTCCTTTACATTTATTGAAACCTGATTATGGTTTTAATTATGGCTTATTACTTCCTGAAGAAGTTAAGAAGCAGACAGATGCAATATTAAGATATCTGACAGCATCAACTCATGCAAGTGTAGAAAACAGCAAAAATCATACACCAATAATAGATTTTAAAAATATAAATGAGAATGCTCAATTGGTAAGAGGCGATTTCAGGATTGCATCATATGAATGGGGTGTAACTTATGCAGGAATGTTGAAAGTTGCTGAAAATACTAATGATAAAGAATATGAAAAGTATGTAACTGACAGAATTGATTTTATTTCTGATGTTGCTCCATTCTTTAAAAGCGTTGCAGATAAAGGAGGTAAAATAGATGTTCAGATGAATCAAATACTCTTTCCACATGCACTTGATGATGCCGGTGCTGTTTGCGCATCTGTAATACGCACTGCAATTCTTAAGAAAAACAAGGATAAGTATAAATCGCTGGTTGATAATTATATGCAATATATATTATATAAGGAAATGAGATTGAAAGACGGTACTTTTGCAAGAAATAGACCTTTTAAAAATACCGTTTGGCTTGATGATATGTACATGAGTATACCTGCAATAGCACAATATGGTGCATTTACCGGAGATAATAAATATTTTGATATGGCTGCAGAACAAATTTTATTATTTGCGGATAAAATGTTTTTGAAAGAAAAAGGCTTATTCAGACATGGATGGGTTATGGGCATGAATACTCACCCGGCTTTTCATTGGGGAAGAGCAAACGGTTGGGCTATTTTAACAATTTGTGATGTTCTTGATGTACTACCCGAGAATCATAAATCAAGATCTGAAATATTAGAATTGTTGAGAGCTCATATTAATGGCTTAGCTTCACTTCAATCAGGAAAAGGTTTCTGGCATCAGTTATTAGATAAAAATGACAGTTATTACGAAACCTCTTGTACTGCAATTTTTACCTATTGTATTGCACATGCAATTAATAAAGGCTGGATAGACAATATGGCATACGGTCCTGTTGCTCAATTAGGCTGGAACGCAGTCGTAACTAAAATAACTGAAGGTGGCAGAGTTGAAGGCACATGCGTCGGAACAGGAATGGGTTTTGATCCTGCATTTTACTATCACAGGCCTGTAAGTGCATCTGCTGCTCATGGTTATGGTCCCGTTTTACTTGCAGGTGGTGAAATTTATGCAATGTTAAAAAACACAAATGCAAAGATGAACGATAGTGCCATTCAGTTTTATAAGACAAAACAGAATACTAACAATCCTATTTTTTCTGAAGAATAGTTTTCAAACTGTCATAATATGATTGATTTTAATATAAAATTGTAAAAATAATTGCACAATTCACTATCGTAATGTAATTTTGCGGCCAATCTGAACTCATTAAACTATCTTAAAATGAAAAAAATTCGTGCAGCCATAGTTGGTTATGGCAATATTGGCAAATATGTTCTTGAAGCTCTGCAGTCATCTCCTGACTTTGAAGTAGGTGGAGTTGTAAGAAGAAGTACTAACGATGAGCAGCCTGCTGAACTTAACGGAATTAAAATTGTAGCCAGTATCAAGGATCTTGAAGATATCCAGGTTGCAGTTTTATGTACCCCAACCCGTAGTGTAGAGTCATATGCCAAAGAAATACTTGCATTAGGTATTAATACAGTTGACAGCTATGATATACATGGTGGTATATGGGATTTAAAAGAGAGCCTGGGTGCAGTTGCAAAAGCCAACAATAGTGTATCTGTTATTTCAGCTGGTTGGGATCCGGGCAGCGACTCTGTAGTAAGAGCTATGATGGAAGCTATTGTACCAAAAGGAATTACTTATACTAATTTTGGTCCAGGTATGAGCATGGGGCATACTGTATGTGTTAAATCAAAACCAGGTGTTAAGGCAGCCTTGTCTATGACAATACCATTAGGCACTGGTGTACACCGCAGAATGGTTTATATTGAACTTGAGGATGGTTACGATTTTGATAAAGTAGCTGAATCTATTAAAATTGACCCATATTTTTCACATGATGAAACACATGTTACAAAGGTTGACAATGTAGATGCTCTCATCGATATGGGACACGGTGTTAATCTGACCAGAAAGGGTGTTTCAGGTAAAACTCAGAATCAATTGCTGGAATTTAATATGAAAATCAACAACCCTGCATTAACAGCACAAATTCTGGTTTGTGTAGCCAGAGCAAGTATGAAAATGTCTCCGGGTGCTTATACTATGATTGAAATACCGGTTATTGATTTACTATACGGTAGTAAGGAAGAACTTATCAAAAAGCTGGTATAAAATATAAATACCCCAAAAGTTTTTAATAATACTTTTGGGGTGTTTTTTTATATTACAGTTACTCTTGAAAAAGGAGCAGCATCTAATGATGCAAATATTTTATCTTTATACTTAAAATGCCCTGTCATAGCAATCATAGCCGCATTATCGGTTGTATAGGCAAACTTGGGAATATAAATCTTCCATCCATATTTTTTTGAGGCAATATTAAAAGCATCTCTCAAACCAGAATTTGCAGAAACACCACCTGCTAAAGCAATATGCTTTATTTTAAGTTCTTTTGATGCCTTAATCAATTTATCCATTAAAATATCAATAATGGTTTTTTGCAGAGATGCACATAAATCGACTTTGTTTTCTTCAATAAAATTTGAATTGTTCTTCTGCTCATCTCTTATTTTATACAGAAAAGAGGTTTTTAATCCACTAAAACTATAATTGAAACCATCAATTTGTGGCTTGCTAAATTTAAATGTATTAGGATTACCTTCTTTAGCAAGCTTATCGACTAAAGGGCCACCTGGATAAGGTAAACCCATAATCTTTGCACATTTATCAAACGCTTCACCAGCTGCATCATCTATAGTCTGTCCGATTATTTCCATATCATTATAAGAACTGACCTTTACTATTTGAGAATTTCCGCCCGATACCAACAAGCATAAAAATGGGAAAACCGGTGCAATATGATCCTCATCTTTTACTTTAATAAAATGAGCTAATATATGAGCTTGCAAGTGATTAACCTCAACAAGTGGAATTTTTAAAGAAGTTGCTAATCCCTTTGCAAAAGATGTACCAACAAGCAATGACCCCATAAGTCCTGGACCTCTTGTAAAAGCAATTGCAGTCAAATCACCAATGCTAATACCGGCTTGTTTTAATGCAAAATCCACAACTGGAATTATATTTTGTTGATGGGCTCTTGATGCTAATTCTGGTACTACTCCTCCATATGCTTCATGAACTTTCTGACCAGCAACAACATTTGATAATAAAAAACCATCCTGCAAAATTGCTGCAGATGTATCATCACATGAAGACTCTATGCCTAATATGGTGATTTTATCCATTTCTTTTTATATTTTTGTGTAATCTATTATGCAAAATTACTTATAAATTTTGAAAAGGGCGGGATACATAATTCTATTTGCTTTACTGATTATTATCGGTCTGCCCCTTATTCTCCTTAATACCCCCCTTGTACAGAGAAAAATAATTTCTGAAGTAACTTCAACTATCTCAGAAAGAAGTGGTTTTGACATTTCAATTCAGAATTCTGATATAAATTTGTTTAGAGGCATAATGTTTGAGGGTGTATTACTCTCTGATACAAATGGTGTTCTTGTAATGTCTTCAGATAAGATAGAGGTAGGTATAAGAGTGCTTCCTGTATTAAGAAAAAAAATAGATATTAAAAGTTTGAAACTTATTAATGCTGACATTATTCTTTCTAAAGAGAGTAAAAATTCAGATTTAAATATAAAAAAGCTGATAGATTCTTTTAAGTATGATAAAAGGGGGGAAAAAGACTGGCATATTGATTTCAGGAAAGTTATAATAAGAAATTGTAGATTGAAATACGATGTCCTTGATTCTCCTGAAAAAGTAAACGGTTTTGATAGTAATCATATTAATTTAAATCCTTTTTCTGCTATATTAAAATTCAGAATTTCTCCCGATAATAATTACAGGTTTGAGGTCGTAAAGCTTGACTTAAAAGAAAAATGCGGTTTGAATATTGATAATCTCAAATTGAAAGGTGAAATAAGTGATAATAGTATAAAAATCTCTGACTTCCTTGTATTGTCCGGTAAGAGTAATTTAAAGATATCCAGCCTGGATGCCAGTTTTTCCAGCTTCAAATCTATAAAAAATGCAGATTCAATAAGACTCTCTCCTACTCAGATAAAGGCATTTATTATCCCTTCTGACTTTTCATGCATTTCATCAGCAATTACTGATTTTTATAAACCTGTAGAGTTATCGATGTCTTTTTCGGGTAAACTGAACGATTTTACCAGTAGCTTAAGGTTAAACATGGAAAATGCTCTTTTGCTCGATGGCAGATTATCAATAAAAAATATCTCAGATTTTTCAGAAATGCTTATAAACGGGCAGGTTGATATGTTGAGAGTCAATCCTGAAGGTCTAAGTTATATTTTTAATCTAATTAATCGGGGTAATACAAAAATACCTGACTTAAGTAAATTTGGAACATTAAATTATATTGGAAAAATATCAACAATTGGCAAAAGTTTGCTTTTAAAAGGTGGATTTGCTACTCATGCAGGCAATATTGAAACAAATATTGAACTGGTAAGAAATAATTCAATAGCCTATAAAGGCACATTACAATCAAAAAGCCTGAATGTTGATAAGTTTATAACTAATAAGCAGTTGTTTGGAGACGTTTCATTTAATGTATCAGTTGAAGGATCTCAGGTAAATGGCAAATTTAGTGAAGGCAATGTAAATGGCCTTATAAATAGTATTAGAATTGCAGGATATACATATAAAGACCTAAATATAAATGGTACATTCAGTAAAAACGGGTTTGAGGGCAAGGCAGAATTAAACGACCCAAATGGCAAACTTGACTTTTCCGGACTTGTTGATTTGAAAAAAGAAAATCCGGTGTATAATTTTAAACTTCTGGCAGAGAATGTAAATCTCAAAGCATTAAATCTCATAAAAGGAAATGAAATTTCTTTATTGTCATTCAATTTAACTGCAGATTTGACCGGCAAGTTTCCTGATAATATGACAGGAAATATTAAATCTAATGATATTTCATTTTACAATAATGGATTTGATCTTAAAATAAATGATCTTGATATAGATATTTTTGATGTTAATTCTGAACGGGTTATAAAAATAAAGTCTGATTTTTTTGAAGGTGAGTCATATGGACAGTTTAATTTAAACGACTTTTCTAAAGACATTAAAAATCTTACTTCCAAATATCTGCCATCTTTGCTTAAAACTCCTTTTATAGATGGATACACATCAGGAAATAATTTTGACTACCACTTCACTTTAAAACCTGTCAAGGAGTTGATGAAAGTATTTGGTTTACCATTTAATACTAACTCCACAGTTAAAATTGACGGGTTTTATAACGGTATTTACGATAAATTCAGAGCAAGAATTATTGTTCCAGAACTAGTTTATGGTAAAACAGATTTGAAAGATATTAATATATTATTTGAGAACCCTCAGACTGAATTAAAACTCCTGGCACAGGCGATGATAGGCAAAAAGGGTAATTATGTAAATATTGATACAGATATAAGATCAATGAACGATCAGGCCTCCATACGGTTTTTGTGGAGTAATACCGGTAAAGACACACATACAGGCTTAATAAACAGTAATCTTAGATTTGGTCGTGATAAAAGCGGAAAGCAAAATCTTGATGCCAGAATTTCACCTTCAGAATTGATTATAAATGATACTATCTGGAAATTAGAGCCCACTGAAGTAACCTACAAGGAGAAAAGGTTGGAGATAAGCAAATTTCGATTATTACACAAAGATGAATTTATTAAGATTGATGGAATTGCCTCTGAATTTGATAAAGATACTTTGAAAATATCATTGAATTCTTTCAGGTTGGATGAGATCTTTAATATTTTACCTACCAGTAACTTTTTTATGGGTGGAAAAATAACCGGAGATGCTATTTGTCCGCATTTATTTAAAAATGGGACTATGAATGCAAATCTGTTTGTTCAGGACTTCTCTTTAAACAAAAGTGTGATTGGAAATCTAAGAGCAAGTTCTTATTGGAATAAAAGTCAGAAAGCATTAGTGCTAAATGGTCAAATTGATGACAATAAAAATAAAAGTATAAAGGTTGCGTCAGCCACAGGAGCATATTACCCTATTGGTGATTCAATAAACCTGTCAATTGATGGAAATAAAGTACCTCTCCTTTTTATCTATTTATATGGAAAATATTTTAGGTAAAATAGAAGGATATGCATCAGGTAAGGCAAGAATAACAGGGCCTTTTAATAGAATTGGTATTTATGCTGATTTGTTGGCAAAAGATGCATCTTTTGGGGTTGATTTGCTTAATACAAGGTATACTTTTACCGATTCGTTGTTTTTAACTCCAACATACTTTAGATTTAAAAATATAAAAGTAAGTGATAAAGAGGGTAATAACGCCATTGCAAATGGACTAATTACCCATAACTACTTTAAGAATTTTGTAATTGATATTGATGTAAATGCAAGAAATCTCCTGGCACTTGACATTCCATTTTCCTCTGATGATTATTTTTCAGGTAAAGCTTACGGAACCGGAACAGTTTTAATAAGTGGGCCTGAAGATAATATAACAATGGATATAAATGTAAGTACCGATGATAAAACCAGGGTTTATTTTTCATTTTTGGACAATAATGAGATTGAAGACTACAACTATATAGTTTTTAAAAAGCCCAGATCAAGACAAGAAATAAATGAACCAATCACAGGTAGAAAAATAGAAAATGAGAATAACAGACAGGTAAATTTTACAATTAACCTTCAGGTTGACGCAAACCAGAACGCTGAAGTTGTAATGATTACAGACCCTTCTACCGGTGATGAACTAAGAGCAAGAGGCAGTGGAGCAATAAGGATTGTAATGGACGAAAATATGAATTTCGAGTTGTTTGGAAGATATACAATTGACAATGGAAGTTACAAATTCATATATGAAAACTTACTTAGAAGAGATTTTAATATTGTCAGAGGCGGTACTATCGATTTTAATGGAGATCCGTTTACTGCAGGATTAGATATTTCTGCAAATTATCAGGTTAATCCACAATTAACTGATCTTCTTAGTCTTGAAGAATTAAATAGTCTTAACTTAAATAAAAGTAGTATTCCTGTAAACTGCGTTCTAAATCTTACGGGAGAACTACAAAGACCTGATATTGAGCTGGGACTGGCATTTCCTTCGGCTGATGAAGAATTAAGAAGAAGAATTATGAATGTAATAAATACAGAAGAGATTTTAAATCAGCAGCTTGTATTTCTTCTTTTGTTTGGTAGATTTAACTCTAACACAAACAATTATGCAAATTCTCAAAGTGGAATGTCTTCTGTTATTAATACAACAATCTCAACAGTGGCATCTCAGTTTAACAAGATGATAAACGATGTAATGGGAAACACAAATATGTCTGTTGATTTTGATTATCAAAATGCAGCATACGAACTCGGAGCGCCTGGAGAATGGACTGTTGGACTCTCAGGTAAATGGCTGGACAACAGACTCACAATTGAAGGTAATTTAGGTTCAAGAGAAAATCTTGCACAAACAGGAAGCAGTCAATTTATTGGAGAATTTGATGCTAACCTTAGAATGAAAAATTCTGAAAAATGGAGCTGGAAGCTATTTAACAGAGCTAATGACAACAGATATTTCAAATCGGCATTAAACACACAAGGTTTTGGTGTTGTTTACCGGGAAAACTATAATACACTATCTGAATTATTCAGGCAAATGCTTGAAAGTCTTAAAAGACCATTCCAAAAAAAAGAGCCTAATTAATAGGCTCTTGCAAATACAACTCTTTTCTCAGAAGGTTTTCCGGTAACCATACATTTACCAGGTGTGTTATCCCCCTCTAAAGGTATACACCTAATGGTAGCCTTGGTTTCATTCTTAATAAGCTCTTCTGTTTCAGGACTTCCGTCCCAGTGGCATAATAAAAATCCTCCCTTTTCAATTTCAACTTTAAAGTCTTCGTAAGTATCTACATTTCTGGTACTTGCACTTCTGAAATCTATAGCTTTTTTGAAAATATTTTCCTGTATATCTCCAAGTAAATCTTTGATATATAAATCTATATTATCCATAGAAACCGTTTCTTTTGTAAGATTGTCTCTACGTGCTACTTCTATTGTATTATTCTCTATATCTCTGGCTCCTATCGCTAATCTAACCG
>CAZFUO010000020.1:13178-20942 GCA_964522065.1 uncultured Bacteroidales bacterium
GGAACGCCTTTTAATTCATATTCAGCAAATTTCCATCCCGGCTTTTTATTATCAGAATTATCATATTTGACACTAATTCCTAATGCCTTCAATTTACTAATTATAACAGATGCCTTTTCATTAATTGCATTTAATTGTTCTTCATTTTTGTAAATTGGTACTATAACAACCTGATAAGGTGCCAAAGTTGGAGGTAAAACCAATCCGTTATCGTCTGAGTGAGTCATTATTAATGCTCCCATCAATCTTGTAGATACACCCCATGAAGTAGCCCATACATATTCAGACTTATTCTCTTTACTTATAAATGTTACATCAAATGCTTTTGCAAAATTCTGACCAAGGAAATGTGAGGTTCCTGACTGGAGAGCTTTACCATCCTGCATTAATGCTTCAATTGTATATGTATCTAAGGCTCCTGCAAATCTTTCATTTGCAGACTTTACACCTCTTATAACCGGAACAGCCATGTATTTTTCAGCAAAAGTTGCATATACATCAAGCATTCTTTTTGCCTCTTCTTCTGCTTCCTGCTTTGTTGCATGGGCAGTATGACCTTCCTGCCACAGAAATTCAGCAGTTCTTAAAAATAATCTTGTCCTCATCTCCCATCTTACGACATTAGCCCATTGATTGCAAAGTATAGGTAGATCTCTGTAAGATTGAATCCAGTTTTTATATGTATTCCATATTATTGTTTCTGAAGTTGGCCTGACAATTAATTCTTCTTCGAGCTTAGCATCAGGATCAACAATCAGACCTTTTCCATCTGGTGAAGCTTTTAATCTGTGATGAGTTACAACAGCACATTCTTTTGCAAATCCTTCAACATGCTCTGCTTCACGACTTAAAAATGACTTTGGTATAAATAGAGGGAAATAGGCATTAACATGACCGGTTTCCTTAAACATATCGTCAAGTTGTCTTTGAATTTTTTCCCATATAGCATATCCGTAGGGTTTAATAACCATACAACCTCTGACTGCAGAATTTTCTGCCAAGTCTGCTTTTATTACTAAATCCTGATACCATTGGGAGTAATCAACACTGCGAGGAGTCAACTCTTTAATCTCTTTTGCCATAAATTTTAGCTTGTAAATAGTTTGCTTTTTTTCAGTCACAAAATTAAGAAAGAATGCTTGCATTGCAAACTTAAATTACTAATTTCGCTTTAACTAGTATATATGAGGAAAAATTAAATACCATGTACGAAAAACTTCTGGAACTCGATCAGGTCAGAATAAATTTTTCTGCTACCGGATCGCATATTTTAAATATAATTCTTGCGTTTATAATGTTTGGTGTTGCTCTGGGTATTAAACCTAAAGAGTTTGCAGACACTTTTCAAAAACCTAAGGCTTTAATTGCAGGACTATTATCTCAGATAATATTTCTTCCATTATTGACTTTTTTAGTGGTAATACTATTTCATAAAATACTGACACCTACCGTTGCAATGGGAATGATACTGGTTGCAGCATGTCCTGGTGGTAATATTTCAAATTTTATAAGTAGTCTGGCAAAAGCTAAAATAGAATTATCAGTTACAATGACAGCATTCTCAACAGTTTTTGCAATATTCGCTACGCCTTTTAATTTTGCATTCTGGGGAGGGATGTATGTTAATTATATGGCTAAACATTCTTCTGAATTGCTGCAGCCTTTGACAATAGATCCAATCCAAATGTTTTATACAGTATTTATCTTACTTGCCATTCCTTTGGGTATTGGTCTGTTATTTACCAGATTTCTACCTGAGATATCAAAAAAAATTGCTCCATGGATGCAAAGATTTTCCATAGTTGCCTTTCTTTTAATGATAGTTATTGCTTTTAAGAGTAATATTGATGTTTTTTTAAATTATATATTTTTCATCTTCTTCATAGTACTTATTCACAACGGCCTGGCACTTTTGGTTGGTTTTACAACCGGAAGCGTTTTTAAAACCTCACGTAAAGAGCGTAGAGCTATAACTATAGAAACCGGTATTCAAAACAGCGGTTTAGGATTAGCATTATTACTTAACCCTAAGATTTTCCCACAAGATTTGGCTTTGGGTGGAATGCTTATTGTTACAGCATGGTGGGGAATTTGGCACATAGTATCAGGACTTACCCTTGGTGGTATTTGGAGAAGAAAACCTTTAAAGTATGAATAAAATCCAGGATAATAGTATAGCTTACGATATAACTTTTTTTACTGTAAGATATGCATTCAGAAAATTTTTTAAAAAAATTACAATTAAAGGAGTTGAAAATATTCCGAATAATTCTCCGGTAATCTTCGCTCCAAATCATCAAAGCGGCTTAATAGATCCTCTTGTTGTATTATTTAGTCAGAAAGACCCCATAGTCTTTATGGCAAGAGCTGACATTTTCAAATCAAAACTATTCAGCAAGCTTTTGCGGTTTCTAAAAATAATGCCGGTATATCGTATCAGAGACGGGTATGAAACATTGTCACGAAATGAAGAACAATTTGAGCAGGCAAAAGATGTATTATTGGATAATAAAAAGTTATGTATAATGCCTGAAGGAAACCACGGGCATCAACACAAGCTAAGGCCATTAGTGAAAGGTATTTTTAGAATTGCTTTTTCAGCAGAAGAACAGTTACAGGGTGCATCGCATGTAAATATTGTTCCAGTATCTATTGATTATGACTTCTATCAACATGCAGGGGCTACTGTTGAGGTTGAATTTGCTGCTCCAATATTGGTTAAAGACTATATGGATTCTTATTTAATTAATCCTACAGTAACTACAAACAATATCAGAAATGATTTAGCAAGCTCAATGTCAGGTATGATGCATGATATAAGAAGCAATTCAAATTATGACTTGTTTTATAAGTTGTCATGTTATGCTACACCATTTGTAAAAAAGAATAAAGATCAAAGTAATTTTGAATTGAGAAAATCGATATCAAAAAGACTAGATGATCTTGAAAAGTCAGGATTTGATGGATTTAAAATTTATGATGATTTATGTATAAATATAGACAGACTGCCTGGATATAATACTGAAAAGGTGGATCTTTTAACATACAATCCAAATGCTATATTGCACATTATAAACGCTTTACTAGCCATCGTTTCAATCCCTGGTTTAATAATGAATACTCCTGCCCTGTTAGTCAATAAATATATTTGCAGCATTATTGAAGATAAGCAAATGCATAATACATATGCTTTTGTTTCAGGCCTGATTTTAATGCCTTTTGTCTATTTACTTGTAAGTATAGTAATATCAGTTATAGCTGGATATGGACTGTTGAAAGCTGTTATATTACTTATAATTGTAGCTTCAACCGGCATTATAGGTGAGAAGTTAAGACAGTATTTAAAATTGCCTTTCAGATTTGTATTATACAGTTTTGGTAAGAAAAAAATCTTTTTTAATCTATGCAAAAATGATTATAAAAATCTGAAAGACAAGTTTATGAGCTTAATTAGAAACGACCGTTTATAACTGTCCAATCAAGAATATCCCATATTTTACTAATGTACTCTGCTCTTCTGTTTTGATAATCCAGATAATATGCATGTTCCCAAACATCAAAACAAAGCACAGGTTTTAAATTTTTCTTCATTGGATTGCCGGCATTTACTTCGTTAACAATCTGTAATTTACCTTCTTCGTTAACAACCAACCATGTCCATCCTGAGCCGAATAGACCTAATGCAGACTTAGAAAACTCATCTTTAAAGGTTTCGAACGATCCCCATTGCTCAGCTATACAGCTACAAGGATTTTCTTTAGAAGCACCCGGAGCAGTTAATGCTTCAAAATAAAATGTGTGATTCCATATTTGAGCAGCATTGTTAAAAACAGGGCCTTCAGATTTTAGAATAATTTCTTCTAATGTCATGTTTTCAAATTCTGTACCAACTATAAGCTTATTCAGATTATCAACATAAGTCTGATGATGCTTACCATGATGAAAGTTTAAAGTGCTTTCACTAATAACAGGCTGAAGTGCCTGTTTTTCATAATTTAACGCAGGAAGAATGTGATTCATAATATTTCTTGATTAGTTATATAGCAAATATAGTGTTTTTATAAATATATGATGTAATGTTTTTTTCAACTAACTTTGTTTTGTTTAGTAAAAATTTTAACTGTGAAAGAACTACTTGATAATCTGAATCAAAATCAAAAAGAGGCTGTTATATACAATGATGGTCCTTCATTAATCATTGCAGGAGCAGGATCAGGAAAGACCAGAGTATTAACATATAAAATTGCTTCATTATTGAAATCAGGATTAAAACCCTGGACAATAATGTCGCTGACCTTTACAAATAAGGCCGCAAGAGAAATGAAAGAAAGAATTTCTCAATTGGTCGATCCATCATCAGCTTCAAGACTCTGGATGGGCACATTCCATTCTATTTTTTTAAAAATACTAAGAGCTGAAGCTAACGCAATAGGTTATCCTGAGAATTTCACAATTTACGATACTTCTGACAGCAAAAATCTTTTAAAGAGTATTATCAAAGAGATGAATCTTGATGATAAGATATATAAGCCCGGAGCTGTTCAATCAAGGATTTCATCTGCAAAAAACGACCTCATATCTCCTGCTGCATATGCAGCCAATAAAGATATTCAGACAGACGATTTGAGGAGTAAGAAACCGCAGATAAAAGAAATCTATTACAAATATGTTCAAAGATGTAAAACGGCATCTGCTATGGACTTTGATGATATACTACTATTAACCAATGTATTATTCAGAGACCATCCGGACATTTTAAAAAAATACCAGGAAAAATTCAGTTTTATTTTGGTAGATGAGTATCAGGATACAAATTTTTCACAATACCTGATTGTAAAAAAACTTGCTGAAAATCATCATAAAGTATGTGTTGTTGGTGATGACTCTCAAAGTATATATTCTTTTAGAGGCGCAAATATCGAGAATATTCTAAATTTTAGAAATTCGTATCCTGAAAGTAAGATTTTCAAACTTGAACAAAACTACAGATCGACTCAAAATATTGTCAACATAGCTAACAGTCTGATTGCTAAAAACAAAGGGCAAATACACAAAAATGTATTTTCAGAAAACGAAAAAGGTCAGCCAATACGAGTATTAAGTGCCTATTCAGATATTGAAGAAGGTTTTATTGTTGCAAATAAGATTAATGAGATGAGATTGAGCAATCACGATAGTCTCAATAATTATGTAATCTTATACAGAACCAATGCACAGTCAAGAATTTTTGAAGAATCATTACGAAAAAGAAATCTTCCATACAGAGTCTATGGAGGTCTGTCTTTTTACCAGCGTAAAGAAATAAAAGATGTTATATCCTATTTAAGATTTGTTTTAAACAGTAATGATGAAGAGGCCTTCAAAAGAATAATTAATTACCCGGCAAGGGGTATAGGCGAAACCACACTTCAAAAGCTGATTAATGCTGCAAATAGTAATGGCATAAGTATAGGGCATATATTGGAAGATCCTATTAAATATGACGTGCCAATTAACTCAGGTACACTAAAAAAAGTAGAAACCTTCAGAGATTTAATTAAATCAATCAGAGCTGAAGTTGAAATAAAAAATGTCTATGAAGTTACTGAAAAGCTTGTATTACAATCTGGTATAATTGCAGAATTAAGCCTGGACAATTCACCTGAAAACATAAGCAGAAAAGAAAATATTCAGGAACTTTTGTCAGGAATGAACGACTTTGTAGAAAACAGAACAGAAGAAGGCAACGAAGCAATATTTTTATCAGATTATTTATCTGAGGTTTCATTGTTAACAGACCAGGACGAAGAAAAATCAGCTGAAGGTGAAAGGATAACAATGATGACAATTCATGCGTCTAAAGGGCTAGAATACAAACATGTATTTATTGTAGGGCTGGAAGAAGACATTTTCCCGTCTATGCATAGCATTGATTCAGAAAAAGCTCTTGAAGAAGAAAGAAGATTACTATATGTAGCTATAACCAGAGCAGAAAGTACTTGTACCATTAGTTTTGCAAAAAGCAGATTCAGAAATGGTCAAAACAATTTCACCAGGCCAAGCAGATTTATATCTGAGCTTGACAGAAACCTGCTTGATCTTCCTGAAAACAGTACAAATAATTCACAGAGAGAAATTCACGAAAACAGAGGTTTCAATAGCTTTAATAAAACAGGACAATCAATTAGTACAGTTAATGTTAAAGGTACTCCAACATCAGTCTCCACAGGGAAACCGCTAGTAAAAGTACAGTCATCTGTAGGTACAAACGTCACTAATAATCAGGTAGGTAGCTCAGGATTTGGGAATATAAAGGAAGGGCAAAAAATATTGCACGAAAGGTTTGGTAAAGGTGTTATAACTCTGGTTGAAGGTGAAGATGTCAACTGTACGATTTCTGTTAATTTCGAAAACTCCGGCAGTAAAAAATTATTGCTTAAATTTGCAAAGTTTACTGTAATAGAATAGATTATGATTGATTTAAATAAAATACCTTCACCTTCATATGTAATTGAAGAAGATTTACTTAGAAAGAATCTTTCTTTAATACAAGATGTTAGTAAAAGATCGGGGGCTGAAATAATATTAGCTTTTAAGGCCTTTGCAAACTGGAAAGCATTTCCGGTTATTAAAGAGTATATAAATTGCTCTACAGCAAGCTCTGTTAACGAAGCCCGACTTGCTTTTGAAGAAATGAAGTGCTATGCTCACACTTATAGTCCTGCTTATACTGAAGAAAACTTCTCTGAGTTTTTAAAATATAGCAGTCATATCACTTTCAATTCTATTACTCAGTTTGAAAGATTTCATAAAAGAGTGGTTGATTATACAGAGAGAAAAATTTCTTGTGGCTTGAGAATAAACCCTGAATATTCTAGTGTTGATACAGATTTGTACAATCCCTGTGCTCCTGGTTCAAGAATGGGCATTTCAATTGAAAATATGCCTGATGAATTACCTGAAGGCATTGAAGGTCTGCATTTTCATACTTTATGTGAATCGGGTTCTTACGACCTGGAAAAGACACTTGAAGCTGTGGAACTTAAATTCGGGAAATTCCTGAATAAGGTTAAATGGTTAAATATGGGTGGAGGTCATTTAATGACAAGAGAGGGTTATGATATTGAGCATCTTGTAAAATTGCTTGTAGATTTCAACAAAAAATACCCGAATTTAAAACTAATAATGGAACCCGGCAGTGCATTTCTCTGGAATACCGGATTTTTACTTTCAACAATAGTTGATATTGTTGAAAACAAGGGTATATCAACTGCAATACTCGATGTTTCGTTTGCCTGCCATATGCCGGATTGTTTAGAAATGCCTTACAAGCCAAAAATATTGGGTGCAAGTGATTATATTAAAGGTAAACCTACTTATAGAATGGGTGGAAACAGTTGCCTTTCAGGTGATTTTATAGGAGACTGGAGTTTTGAGAAGCCGTTAAAAATTGGAGACAAGATTGTATTTTTAGATATGATACATTATACAACAGTAAAAACAACAATGTTTAATGGCATTCATCATCCATCTTTATGCTTTGCATCTAAAGATGGTAATCTTTTGATTTGGAAAGAGTTTGGATATGAAGATTACAAAAACAGAATGGATTGATTTTTTTTAGATTTAAAAAGTTCAAAAAAATATACTTCTAACCTTGCATTTTAAAAAAAATGCTGTACTTTTGTAACCGCAAAAACGCAATCACAGTATGTGCAAATATACATGAATGCAGGTTTGCAAATTGCGAAAATAGCTCAGTTGGTAGAGTCTAAATTAATTATT
>CAZFUO010000021.1:0-20554 GCA_964522065.1 uncultured Bacteroidales bacterium
TCTGAGCACTGCTTGACAATCCTATGAAATAATAATAAGGTCTGTAATTAATTGTATAGTATTGATCTCCATCTACTCTTTTAGCCTTACGAACTAAATTTGCAGAATAGAAAGTCTTCAAGACATCAAGTTGAGTAGTCAACGGATTTCTCAAATCAAGAGGTGCGCAACGGTTTGCTTTCTTGATAGGATCGATATCGTCAATGGTTTGACTACCACTGATAGCGTCAGGTCCAATACCAGCACCGGGGCCTGTTGGTGAAACTGCAACTTCTATGCCTGTGTGGTTTCTGCCATTTAATGGTCTAACTCCAAGATAATTGCAAGTATTTCCACCAAAACCGGTAAGCAACCATGTAGAAGGAGCACCATCAACCTGAGCAAAGTTTGAGCCACCATCCCATAATAACCAACGACGCATATCATCAAAACGTTTACCTTCAAATGCAAGTTCTACCTGACGTTCGTAAAGAATGGCTGCAAACAATTTAGCACGATCTGTAGCCAATGATTCGTCAAGACCGCAATCACCTGTATAACCAACGCGTCTTCTTACCTGACGTAAAGCAGCTAATGCTTCAGCACCATGATCAGCACCACAAGCGGCTTCGGCATAGTTTAGTAATACCTCAGCAAAACGTATTTCCATATATGGAGCAGCGCTGGCAGGGAAAATTGATTCAAGTTTTACCTGACCTGAAGCATCTGTAGTTGTTTTTGGAGAATACAATGGAGTAGCATTTACATCAAGATCATCAGTTTTCTTACGAATATAGATACCCTTATAATTATTTGCCAAACCATCTGCGCCATAACCACTTTGAACATAAAGTCCGGATAAATCTGTTGAGTCACGTCTTCTTGTATCTTTATACCAGCAATAACTCCAAAGTACATAGTCACTACCTTTATATGGATATGCCTGACCGTTTATTGTAGGATCTCCCTTGAATGCCCAACGTACACCCGGGAAAGCAAATGTGCGATAAAAACGAGGATCACGGTTATAGAAGAATGATTGTGGGTCGTATCCATTAATTGGTTGCCAGTCCTTATCTACAGCAGGTTTACCGTCAGCCATTGGGAACAAATCTACCATTTGTGAAGTAGTAGAACGTCCACCACCTCCCATTGCATTAGAAGGACGAATAGAATTTTCCCAACTGTTGTTTTTGTATGGATTTGTACTTCCACCTTCATTAATTACATTATTGTATAGTGTTACAAACACTGCTTCAGAACTTTGATAATCTGAAAACATTTTTGCCCAACCAGAAGCGTTTACGCCCGGTTCATTCAAATATGCTAATCCATAACCACCTAATTGTAATGTATCTAAAGCATTTTTACTTGCTTCATATGCTTTATTCCAGCGTGCTTTATCATCGCTACGATTGAACAATGGACTTGCGTACCACAATAAAATTCTGCTCTTTAATGCTAGTGCTGTACCTGCAGAGACCCTGCCATAATTTTCACCATTCCAGCTTAAAGGAAGTGAATTTGCTGCTTTGTCAAGATCACTGCAAATAAAATCTATACATTGCTTTGTTGTAGCACGTGGTATTACAAGATTTGCAGCATCTCCTGCCATAGGATTTTGTGTATGATCAATAATAGGTACACCACCATGTAATGATACAAGTCTGTAATAAACCCATGCACGAAGGAAGTATAGTTGACCTAGTAGTTCGCCTTTTTCATCTTCTGAAAGTGAACCGGCCTGAATGCCTTCTATTGCATCGTTGCAATTACGGATTCTACCCCATGGTGAACGGCTTGTTTTTGCTTCGTTATAAAAATAATCAGGAGGAGAAGTCATAGGGTTATTTCCTACATAAGAAGATAAACCTCCAAATTCTTCAGTAGATTGAGAAAATGCATCAGATGCTCCGGCACTTGGATAATCGTATGTAATGCTTGAACCTGAAACAGGTAAAACCAATGCATAAATATCATCTACTCTGAGTTTTGCTCCTACATAAGAATCATAAATAACATCAGTCGTTTTTTTGTAGTCCCGTTTTTCTCTGAGAAAATCATCGCTGCAACTTGTAAATACTACGAACGACAACAGCAATGCTGTTATTGAACTGGTTATATATTTCTTTTTCATATGATAATTTATTTTCAGAATGAAACATTGATACCGGCAGTTATTCTCCTTAAATTAGGATAGTTGCCTAAACTTCCTGACATCGGATCGTAAAAATTATCCGGATACGGGTTGTATAAAGTCAACATATTTTGACCGGTAATATTAATTCTTGCTCCTTCAATACCAAGATGTTCTGTAATTGACTTTGGTAATGAATATGCCAGAGTTACATTACGTAAAGTCAGGTTTAGCCCGTTAAGTCTCCAGTATGTTGAAGTATAACTGTTCAGACCGAATGCCATATTTGGATACTTTGCATCAAGATTCTGTTTAACAACAACATTTCCCTGAGCATCGACAACATCTTTATAAACAAATACATTATCAGCCCAGAATGCAGGTACGTTTGAATATCCGTTTGTTATAGAACCCGGCATTGCACTTCCCGGCATAAATGTGTAATTACCCCAGCTTGCACCAAGTTGAAACTTAAGAGATACTCCTTTGTAATCAGCTCCTGCATTCATGGTAAAGCCCCATGTGTTACTGCGATTGTTTATTTTTACCTGATCATTACCGTCAACATATCCTGCTTTTGGATCTTCAGGATCGTTAGGACCATAATATGAACCATCTGCTTTTTGTGATCCTCTGATATTATTATAGATAAGCATACCCGGATGAACATTTTCTTTAGTCATTCCGCAATAGTTTTGTATCTGATACATATCAAAATATTCTTCGATTTCCTGATAGTTGCGGAACATTCCTATAGCTTCATAACCCCATGATCCCTGAGTATTTGCCCAATCACCTGGTTGTAAATCACTAAATGAGAATAAAGCAGGCCATGGTTTAACCAATGTACGGCTATCGCTGTATCCTGTATTAATACCAATGTTGTATTTAAAGTCCTTACCGATTTTATCTCTCCAGTTTAATGACAATTCTATACCATAGTTATCAATAGAGCCGTAGTTTTCTGCAGATGCTTGTGCTCCTACTGTTGAAGGATAATCTCCTGAACCCTGACGAGTCATAAATACATCGCGGTTCCATTCAAAATAGTAGTCAAGACCAACGCCAAGTTTTCCTTTCAGGATGTTGGCATCTACACCAAAGTTTGACTTGTAACTCTTGTCCCAATGTGCATCTTTATTAGGAACCGCATCAGGAATACCGATATGTGCACCTGAAGATGTATTTGGATTGGTTCCGAAAATAGGACCTTTGTCTTTGTCAAGTCCGTAAGTCATCAACCACTGCCATGCATTAATGTTATCACGACCAGTAAGACCAAACGAACCACGCAGCTTCAGATATTCAAATACATCAGCAAATTTGCCTGTAAACCAGTCTTCCTGAGATATTATCCAACCTGCTGAACCTGAAGGGAAAGTACCCCAATAGTTATCAGGATGGAATTTTGTGGATGCATCAGTACGTACAAGAAATTCTGCCATATATTTGTTTCCATAAGTGTAGTTAATTCTACCTGCATATGAAAGTGCAGCTGACTCTGTTCTGGAGAAAGTTGTCATAATATCACCTATACTTTTAGCTTCGGGTGCTCCATTTGACTGATAGTTTGTAAATGGATATGGATTTAGTACCTGACCTACAAGGTCTTCAGCATCACGTTCAGATTTTTCAATAGTGAACAGCCCGCTAATATCATGTTTTCCAAATGTTCTGCCGTATGTTGCAATATAGTTTAACTGATAGCTGTTAGCTAAGTCCATAGTACGACGTAACATATTTCCATTAGATACTGTTCTCTTCATTATATTAGATGCAGAAAGATTCAAATCGGGTGTGGTATAAAGATGTCGACCACTGCCACCACGTGTATAAAACTCATACATATCGTAATTTGTAGCATACTGATTTCCCTTAGATGTGCTTATATTTTTAGAATATGACACCTTCATTTTCAAGCCCTTCAAATACTTAATTTTACTGAAATCGTATTCAAGAGAACTATTGATTGTCATATTCTGAGAAACAGACTTATTGAAGTTATTCAGATTTTGAAGCACATCAAAATGATACAATTCGTTGTTACCTCCTGAATTTGATAGCCCGTATGCAGCTATCGGCATGCCATTAACATATTCAGGAATATAACGTGGGTGATTGAACATATATTGATAATCACTTTCACCTTCGCCACCTCCGGCACCAACTTTGCTGTAAGCACTTTCCTTATTGCTGTAATCTCCTGAAACCTGTAAAGATGCTTTTAAACCTTCACCGATTTTAGCTTCCATACCACTACGATAATTCCATCTTCCATATTCAAGTTTGCCAATGTTGCCATCCTGAGTATAGTAAGAAATACCTGCAAAGTAGTTTACTTTTTCTGTAGCACCGTTTACATTTATACTATGACGTTGTGTTAATGCTGATGTCCAGTATTTATCGAGCAAGTCATAATTTAATCCCTTCATATGTTCAAGTTCATCAGCCTGAAAGATATTAGTCTGATTATCATATACACGTGTCGGATCCGCGGTATATATAGTGTTGTACATAACACCATAGTTGTAAGCATCCATCATTTTTGCACGTGAAATCTCATCTGTATATCCAAGCTGAGCACTGTAGGATATTTTTGGTGCACCCAGTTTACCTCTTTTTGTTGTTACAATAATAACACCATTAGCAGCACGCGAACCGTATACTGCAGCAGATGCATCCTTTAATATACTAACTCCTTCTATCATGTCAGGATCAAGATTATTAAAGGCAGATTCATCGTCAGCTATAAACCCGTCGATTACATACAGAGGACCTGTATAAGGTACAAAACCAGATGTTGCGGTTCCAAATAAAGATGATTGACGTATGTTGATACGTGCCATAGATCCGGGACGTGAGTCACCACCACTTACACTTACTCCCGGAACCAGACCTCTTAGTGACATTGCAAGACTGGGGCCAGAAAGATCTTTTATGTCTTCTGGGCTAACGGTAGAAATTGCGCCTGTTAGGTGAGCTTTTTTCTGAGTTCCGTAACCAACAACAACAACATCATTCAATGTCAGATCTGAAGGTTTTAGATTTACTTTAACTTCATTTTTACCTGTTAAATCTACTGTTTGTGTAATATATCCAAGATAAGATACCTGAATACTTGCCTTACCGGCAGGAACATTATCCAGCTTGAAGTAACCTGTTAAATCTGTAGCGGTTCCGGTTTTAGATCCGACTAACAGAATATTTGCACCTATTATTGACTGTCCGGTTTCGTCTGTAACTGTTCCGGTAACTGTTCGGGTCTGACTTTGTGCCATTACCGAAACAGATATGAACAATAACAGCAAACATATTATATTTTTAAACTTTTTCATGTTGTTTTCTTTAAATGTTTATATTTTATGAAAACTGTTATTGTATTGGCAACCAACGAGGATCACCAACTTTTTTGGCAATAATATTTGTTGCACCTGAGGCAATTGTAAAATCACCGGCAGCAGCATTTGCAAAAGCGGGGTCTTCACCAAATCCACGTTCCCACTGATTTCCTGCTTTAATATCAGGTGCAGCACTTTTTTCTCCATTATTGTGATTGATTTCACCTTCTTCAGGAAATGCACCATCAAACCAGTAGCAATTATTCTTAATTACCTTAACCATATTGTTACCACCTGCAGAAAGTCTTCTGATAACATTCTGACTACCACAGTTTACAAAAAGGTTTTGAGAAACAGTCAAAGTAACACTCGAGTTGTTCAATCCTGAATAATTCGCCATTTGACCTGATTTCATAATATTATAAAAAGTACTGTTAAGAATATTTACTTTTGAAGCTGTACCTCTGGCACCGTTTCTGTAACGAATAAAATAACTGCTCTCTTCAGGATCCTGAGTACTGTAAAAAGTACTGTTTGCAATGGTCAGATTGTCAATAAATCCGCCATATGCATATATACCTCCACCCTTGTTAATGTAATTAAAGTTCACAATACTATTCTTGATCAATAAATTTGAAGTATTATAAGCCTTATCATTATCATAAAAAAGTCTTGCATTTATACCTGTTATTTTACATCCCTGTATTGAAACCGGATTTGTTATTACATAGTAGCTTCCAACTTTTATTGATTCATCAGGAGTAGGATTTAGCATTAATACAGAAGCATTTCCTGCAGTTGTCGGAACCGCATTGCAATCAATATTTACAAACTTAAGGTTAAAGCCTTTTGAAGAAACAATCATCCTGCCATCTGCAGTATAAGTAATTGTCGGGGGATTAGCTTTATTACCTCTAAGAGTAAACCAGTTACTTCCAAAATCAACAACACCCGAAAGAGTATAACTGCCACCAGCCTCAAGTTCAAAGGCCTGTTCACCTTCTACTGTTTGAACCGGGTTTTGAGTAAAGTACTGATACAAATCTGTACCGTTTGGTATAACTGTTGCAGGAAGCATAGTACTATATGGCGCTTCAGTTGCAGTTAAAGCATCTTTATTGTTCAACTTTGCATTTCCTAAAGCTTTTACAACAACTTTGTAATTAGAATCTTCCTGTATTGGGCATTTTATATTGCATCCCTCTACAGTTTCTTCCATAATTACAACAGGATTAGCAGGATCTGTAATATCAACAAACTGGAATTGATATCCGGAAGCACCGTAAACAACTCCCCAGCTAACAGACAAAACAGTACCTTCAGCGTTCTTGGCAAAAGTGTACTTTTCTACTTCAGGCGACTCTAACTGAGCGTTTTGCACGCCTGTAGAGAACGTCCAGTCATCCTTGTATCCATCAATACAGGACGAAAGTAAAAACATTACTGCTGAAAACAGCAGTAAATGTTTTGACTTAAATCTTAATTTTTCCATGTTAATTGTTTTAAGGATATAATTTCTGATTAATGTATCCATTATTTCACCACAACTTTTGTCGGGGTTAATTTATTTCCGCTTTTAACAATATAAATTCCGGCAGGTACACTTACAGACTTCATACCCGACCTGATTGTAGCAACTTTTTGTCCACTAATGCTATAAATTACTGCACCTGAAGCTGAATCAGAAAGTTCAATCGAGCCGGTTTTACCAATCACATTTACTGCTGTTTGTGAAACTTTATCTAATGAAGTAACAGGTAATGAAGGGGTATCGTGCCAGAATTTTAATTTAAAATTATCGTATCCGATTACTGGATCGTATTTTCCTGGTTCAGGTGTTAAATCTGAAGACTCTGTAATAAGAGCAATTATAACTTTCTTATAATCAAGAGTATCAATATTCAGACCAAATTCCTGACAAATATTTACATGCTTTACAGCTGCTCCGGAAGTGTAAATAACTTTCTCAAAACGAGCAGAACCAGGATAAGCTGTTGCTGTACTGTCAGTTTTATCAGCACCTTTACCAATACCGGTATTATTGTCAACTGAAGGATTGCTTTCAAGTTTGTTTGCAATTGAAACAATTAATTTCACATTTACTGTTTTTCCGCTATTTCCGGGATCTACAGTCATTACATCAAAAGACAAGTCTGAAGTAGCAATTGAACCACCCAGGTTATAATATACTCTTGTGTCTGTCTTTTTGTACATACCAGGATAAACAGCCAAAGCAGCATCACCAGCTGCTACATCAATTACACAAGTCACAGCAGAATCAAGATCATTTTGAGCTATGCTGTTTTCCTGATACTTAAGACTAGTATTTCCAAGGAAAGATCGAAGATCGGCAACACTGGCAAAATGAACAGGGTCACCACCTCCGGTATAACCCTGAGTTTTACCAAGGTTACCGTGTACTAAACCAGTTACAGAGCCATTAGGTCTTACACCTGTTACCCTCCAGCCTTTTCGGGTTGATGCTTTTTGAGGTGCGCCAAGAAAACCTGGTTTTGCAGGATCTTCTCCGGCTATAGTTACAGGTTTGTTTGTGTTAAAATGCCAGTTGTGAGCAATTTGATAATATGTAACATCAGCAATTGTTCCATTTGACAATGTGTCTTTCGTAGTACCGGCCTGATCCATATTGGCCTTAGAGTCCTTGAAATTGATTTGTGCATTTGCGGTCAAAGCAAATAATGCAACAATCATCATTAGAGTAAACTTCTTCATAATAAAATAGTTTAAGGGTTGATAGTATAAGTTAAATTATAATTTCCAGATTTCAGGCAGATTTCATTATCTGCTATTTTACATTTTTTTCCATTCAAATAAATCACATCAGTTGTAAAAGGCATTTTCACTGTTGCATTAGTGTTTACAGGAACATTTACATACAAAGTAAAAATATTGTCTTTCATTGTCCAGTCAACTGATATATTTCCATATAAACTTTTATGATTGGCTTTAACATGAGTCATATCTTTCAAAACCACAGGTTTTACATAAAAATGCTTAAACCCAGGATTTGTCATATCAGCCTCAATGCCTGCAAGCGATTTAAAAAACCACTCATCTATTTGCCCCATCATAAAATGGTTCCACGAATTACCTCTTTTAGGGTCCCATTGTTCGGTCAGTGTAGTAACGCCATACTTTATCTGATATCCGTAACCGGGAGCCTCGTAATGATTATTCATTTCATACATTAGCTCATTCAGTCCGTTTGCTGCAAGTGTCTGAAACAAGTACTTATTTCCTACATCACCGGTAGTCAATCTGTTGCCCCTGGCTTTTATGTCTGCTACCAGATTTGCAAGAACTTTTGGCCTGTATTCTTCTTCAACTAAATCTAAAAATATCGAAACCGCATTCGAAAACTGACTACCTGTAGCATACTGAGCGGTTTCCTTATTGAAAAATTTATCATTATAAGCCTTTCTTACATAGATCATAAGCTTTTTGTAAACCTCAGCATCCACGTCTTTTCCAAGCATTTCAGCAGACTTTACAAGATACGAAATTGCCATGTAATAATGTGAAGTTGCAGATATTGAAATAGGAGAATTTTTAGCATATCCGGCTGCATGGGTTCCATAATCATACCAATCGCCCAAGCCGTGATCGAGTATGCCATTATCTGCTTTTGTTCCCAGATAATCAACATATTTCTTCATCATGTCATAAGCTTGCTCAATAAGCCTGTTATCACCATAAAATTCATAATACAACCATGGCACCATAATTGAGGCAATACCCCACTCAGGTGAATCTGAAAAATCTCCACCAAAAACAACATACTCAGGTGCAATTGACGGAACCAATCCGTTTTCGTACTGAGCATCTTTCATATCCTGAACAATTTTTGGTATAAAAGAGGTCAGGTTGTAGTTGTACAACAAAACATGTCCGTTTAAATGAGTTTCTTCAAGCCAGCCTAATTTTTCTCTGTGAGGACAATCTGTAAAAACGCCTGTAAAATTGCTTTTTACAGCATAATGAATTATATCATGAGCTTTGTTGAATATTTCATTTGAAGATGTAAACGATCCTGTCCTCTCAGAAGAATTGTGAACAAACAAAGACTTAATATCTGTTATTACAGGTAAAGCTGCTTCAGATTCTTTTTTATATAAATCAGCACCATCAATCTGAATATACTGAAATCCATAATAGCTAAAACAGGGTGTCCATGTCTCCTCTCCTTCACCTTTCAGAGTGTATTCAAAATAGTAAGGGCCGCCACTACTTCTCTGATTTACCAATCCATCTTTTGTTAGTAGTTCTCCAACAGTTAGCTTTATCTTGTCACCTCTTTTACCTTTCACTTTAATAGTTGGGAAACCGGACAGATTTTGTCCCATATCCAACAAATAGCAACCATCAGAAATTCTGTTAACTTTTTTAGGATTGTAAGAAGTCATCACTTTTACTGAGGGTGCTGTTTGTGGTCTCAACTTACCTGAAGGTGCTTCCTGTAAAACAACAGGCATCCAGTTGGCATTTTCATTAAAACCAAAAACATCCCAACCATTCTGTTCGAGAGTTGCATCATAGCTTTCACCTCCGAAAATATCATTAAAAGTCACAGGACTTAAAGAGTATTTCCATGTATTGTCGGTTTTTATAGTCTGTTTAGTTCCGTCTTCAAAAACTATTTGCAGTTGCATCAACAATGTTGGCGGGCCAAAACTTACCCACAGTTTTGCATATCTGTTACTAACAGTATTGTAAAAACCATTGCCAAGCATTACCCCAACGGCGTTACCACCTCCAACCAATAATTCTTTTACATCGTAAGCAGAGTAGTAAACGGTTTTATCATAATCACTCCATAAAGGATCAAATTCTGAATTGCCAACTCTTTTACCGTTAAGATTTAAAATGTAATGGCCAAGCCCGCTTATATAAAGCATTGCTTCACTCACCTTTTTATCTACTTTAAAATCTTTTCTTAACTGAATGCTTTTAAGAGCCAAAGTATCAATAGCATTAAAAACCACGCTTCCAGATTTACCTTTTGCAGAAGGCACATGCCACTTTCTGCCCTTTGGCAAATTACTGTTTGCCTTTGTTATTGCTCCTATCCAGTCAGCATTAAATTTTTCTGCATCAGGAGCAAGTCTGAAACAACCTATTTTATCGGATTTTACTTTTCGTTTTTTAGCATCCCAAACCTCTACTCTCCAATAATACTTCTTTCCCGGGGTTAAGGTCTTTCCATCATACTTTACCAGCTGGCTTTGATTTGATTTAACTTTATCTGAAATCCAGATATCCGCTTTGCTTCCTGAAAGCAGGGCTTCTTCTGATGCTACAAACAGTTTATATGCAGTCTGAAAATCACCTTGCCTTTCGGAATTTAACTCCCAGCCGAAAACCGGCTTAAGTGTCGAAATCACAACAGGATTTTCTGCCATTTCACATGTTAGCTTTGCAATGCTCATTTCAGAAGCATTGCAAGCTATTATATTTATAGAAATCAATAAAAGCGCAATTAAGGATATCCTTTTCATATTAAATTACTTTAAACTAACCCTGATTCGACTCAGATCTGCAGATGTCGCTATTAGAGCGCCATCCTGAAAAACCATTAATCCTTTTCCTTTTGAATATCTGGTTCCGTCTTTATCCCATACCACAGATATGATTTTGCCTTTATAATTTACTTTATCAAGACAGAACCAATCCCATTTCCCATCGGGTATAAGCGGATTGATAATCAGAGTATTTCCTTTATCAGGTCTCAAACCGACCAAACCGGTAATTATCATATCATTAAATGTTGAATGATTATAATAACGGCTTCTTTCCTGATCTCCTTTCAACCAATAGCCAGTAATTTCGTCATGATATTCACCTATATATGGTCTTCCTCTGTGATATTGTGATTCGACATACAATTCCATATGTCTGAAATACAGACTGTCATCCACATAACTCTGATTGTAGTTATTCAGAAGATTTGCCATTGCTGTAAGTGCTTGAGATGTAGCAAAAGGCCATACAGCACCATCCCATTCACATTTTCCTACACCTCTGCTTCTGAAAGTCGGATGTCTTCTTTCTGCTGTAGTCAAACCATAAGGAGACATAAAACCTTTTTCGTCAGCAATTTGCAACCAGGCTTTTTCATATCCTTTATCCGGCAGATTGAAATACCATGGAATAAAACCAATAGCTTCTCTGGCATTGCTTATTGTATCATTAGCCCATCTGGTTTCGAAGAAATCATGATAAGGATTCCACAATCTGTTTTGTACCAGATATTTTATTTCTTCTGCCTTTTTTGTATAGTATTCAGCTTTGTCTTTTTTGTTTAAAACCAATGCCATTTCTGCCATTGCTATTGCATTACCATACATATAACTATTTATTGTAGGTCTTGCATTCTTAACTTTCCTGCCTCCGCTCACAGACTCTTCCATTCCATCTTTGACATCTTCCTGCCAGAAAAGACCGTTATCAAGTCTATTATTGGTTTCCCAGTAAACATAACAGTCCTCCATATCAGAATACATATCTCTGATGTAAGCTGTATCAGAATTTATTAAAAAACTTTTGTACAGAGCATCAGGTGTCCAGCTGCTGAATTTGTGAACTTTAGCCAGGCTTTTGCCTTCATTGCCCCTATACCAGACTTTCAGGTAGTCCTGAATATATTTTTTATCTTTTAACCATCTGCCTTCATATAAATGATGACCTATTGCACAAGCTATCAAATTATATTTGTCAGAATAAGATCTCTGAACCAAAAACTCAGTTATGCCAAAACCTGCAGGTGTCTCCTTTATATGCTTACGATATGTCCACCAGCGATAATAATACATTTCAACAAAATTATCCTGAGGACAATCAAAAAGTGGTATATTGCTTTTCATCCATTCCCATGACTGAGCATTAGGAATAGCCTGAACTATATTTTCATCTTCCATTCTGTTGAAATAATCCACAAAATGTTTGTAATCTTCTGCTTTAAGTATATCTGTTGACTTAGCTTTTCTTTTTGCCTCAGATTCGCCAGTACAGGCTAAAACAAATACAGACAACACCAGTATTTTAAAAATCTTTTCCATATTATAAGGTTTCAGTCTTTAATGAATAAATCGAGAAAACCGCTTCAGGGTCAACAGCACCAGTATTTTCCATATCTGTAAATCTGTCAGCCTGAGTTTCTGGTGTAGGATGTAACCTTGGTTCACCAGTTCTGAACATTATTCTTGAGAAAGATTCTACAGGAGCATAAAAAATACCAGTTCTGACTTTCTTGCCATCCACAAATAACTCATACGTTCTGATATCTTTTTTAACTATGACTTCAAAATGATGTTTTTGACCTGCTTTATATGGTCCGCCTGATGATGACCTGGCACCAGATTTAGTATAAATAAGTCCATCGGGCATCAAAGAAATTCTGATAGCCGGATTACCTTTTGAATTTTGAAACTCAATATCCAATCTACCTTTATCTGTCTGTGAGGCTGTTAATTCAAAACTTGCTTTAAACTGACGAGATTCAGGAATAACTTTTTCAACTCTGGCATAGTCAAAAGGATCCTTATCTCTTAAAACAAGGCATTTAGCTCCTTTATCATCACGTTCAACAGATGCTTTTGCCCAAACAAGGCTATAAATATTCCATTTATCAAGCTCTTTTCCATCAGGCATTTGATTGAAAATATCATTCTCATGACCAGCAGCTATATGAGTTACAGGCACTGGCACAGAAGATACCCAGATATCTTCCTTATTCATACTATAAGTAACCCACAATTTTCCATCCGGAGGTGTTCCGTTACCTTCCTGTATACCCCTTACATACTGAGGGCCGTAAGACTTATAATTGCCACCATATCTTAAAGGTGTAATTTCACCATGTATAAGTAAAAGATTTTTATACTCAAGTCCGTCATCACTTACCGAAACCGCAAGTGGCCATCTGTATTCAGAAGGATTATAAACAGTTGCATATTTTCCGTCAGAAGTTTTTTGTCCCCATATTTTAGCATTACTGTTTACAAAACCCCTCGCCCTTTCTACAGGAGAATACCATGTATAACCACCATCTCTGCTGACAGATGTAAGAGCATGTTTCCACAGACCAACAACTCTGCCATCAGGCAAATGATAGTAAGAAAAAGCTTTGTACTGTTGCTTTAATGGCACCAAAGGATCATTCCTGTCTGCTTCTTCAACAGTTTGCATCATATAAAGCGGGTTAGCCAGTATTTCATCGCATGCAGCAACAAACTTTTTATCTTTACTTTTCTTGTAAAATGGATAAGCAGTATTTTTTTCGTTAAAAGCATGATTGTACCTCAAAAAGTATATCTGTCCAAAACTTCCGTCAGCCTTTATTTCTCTTACAACTCTGCCAATTCCATTACCATCATTAGGGTCGTCCTTGGCGTGCAAAGCTATTCCGTAATATGCAAGAGCAAGTAGTTTATTAGATTTTGATACATAAAAACCAACTCTTTGATGCATAATTGCAGTCAGATCTTTGGCAACATAATCCATTCCCTCTTTTTTTGTACCATCAGGCACATTATAAACCGGGAATATTACCTCAGGCTTACCCCATGTTTTACCCTGATCAGATGACTTAACAAGAAATGTCTGAGCAGGTGGAACATGCTCACCAACAGGATCACTTAAATACTCAACATAAAAAGTATTATTCCAGTATGCAATCATTGGTGCATGATTGTACGTCCATCCAAACCCATCACTTTCTGCAGGATTTTCTCTGTTGGCTCTCATTATCTGAACATTATGTACACCAATAGCAGGTGCCAACTGTCCGTGATGATAGTCAACGTTTGAAATTGTTTCGCCTGTATAACGCACCAGTTCTTCAGCATTAACCGCTGAAGAAACAAGCACAAAAACAGATAAAATAATTAGTTTACTTACTCTCATTTCCTGTATGTTTCAAAAGTTTATTTAATATTTTTTCGTTAACCATAAATATGGTTCCGTGTTTATGACCTACCGGAAGACTGATTTCCTGAGCAGCGTCTTTAAATGTTATAAAATCGTGAGTTTTAACTGCCAGATATTTTTTCTCTCTGTATGCATCAAAATAAATAAGCCAGTCATTCCCGGCCTTCAAAACAGATGGGCCTTCAGTGAAATTTGCAGTAAACGGTTTAGACTGATTTTCCCAGGGTCCCAGAGCTGTCTTACCAAATGCAACCTTAATATTTCTTTCTGGTCTGGTATTGTCTTTAAAAACCAGTACATAATCGTCCTTCCCTCTGTTTACTATTGTTGCATCTATCGAACTGTAGCCCGGGTCGTAAAACAATTCAGCCTTTGAGAATGTATTAAAGTCTTTAGTAGTAACATAATACAACCTGTGATTATTTCTTTCTTCTTCAATACCTTTTTCAAACTTAAAAGGTACTGTAGAAGCCCACACAATTACATACTGTGATGTAGCCTTATCATAAAACAACTCCGGAGCCCAAACATTGCATGTAGATGTATCATGAGACATTACATCAATTTGCTTTTGTTCTGACCAGTTAATAAGGTCTTTCGAACTTGAATATCCAAAACCATAATTACCCTTCCAGCTTGAAGTCCAGACAAAATGGAATGTACCATCAGGGCCCTGTACAATAGATGGATCTCTCATAACCTTTCCACTTACCTCAGGTTTTATAAAAATTGTATCAAGATCTGTCCATTTATACCCGTCATGGCTGTACAACAATCTTAAACCCGCATCGGCCGGTTCACGAAATGATGTAAACATATACACATTCTTTTCACTCGAGCATGATGTAAGTATTGCTGCAAAAAACACAGAAAGAATTAAAAAAGTTATATTTGAGATTTTCATGTTCATATCTATTTTTATCTGTAAATCCATAGTATTTTATCCTTACCCTCAGCATTTATAACAGAACCGCTTTTCGCATTAAGTTTAAATACTTTTCCAAGTAGTTTTCCACTTTCAGCATCTATCCATTGAGCTTTATAACCGGCATTTAATAAATCTGTACCGGGTTTTAACTGAGTTTCAGCATTTATATAAATAATGTATCCTTCACCGGCTTTTCCAAGTACACGATTGTTACCAACACCTTCAAGGTCGAGCGGTTTCATCTTTGTTGCACTATATAAAAAGGCTTCAGGCAGTGAAGTTGGTAAATTACAAACAGAACCTCCAGCCATAAATCCAGCCCAACCAACATAAGCGGTTTCGGAAGAATAAATAACTGCTTTTTCAGGATAAAGCTCTTTGTAATCTCTAATAGCCCAATAAACCAGATCGTCATTAGTTATAGCTTTTGAAGCTCTCTCCGATGGAGGATTTCCTGTTTGCATATCAACCTTACCCTTTAATCTCATATGTTGTCTTGGTGCAATATTTAATCCTCCACCAGGTGCAAACATCTTTCCACCAGGCAGATAATTCCACGCTTTTGTGTCAATAATATCAACAGCTGCAGATCTTACCTTATCCTGAAGTATCTTATCCTGAACATCTTTTGTAACACCCAATGCTACAAGTACATTCTTTCCTGTCTCTTTTTCCCATTCAGCAATAACATCAAGCCAGAATTCAGTAAAATGCAGTGGCCCTGTATATTCAAAGCCAATAAACTGTATCACACTATTATTATCTGCGAAGTTTTCAAGACATTTTCTGATATAATTTCTCAGCAATACCCTTCTGACCGGGTGATTAACATCGTAAAACTGCTCGGCCATGTAATTGATATCATCACCGGCATAATTTACCGGCTCTGGAAAACCAGGATTATTTACATTATTAGCGGTTCTCCAGGGGCTATCAGTCCAATGTGCACCAGCCTCAATAATATTGTGCTGAAAAAAATTATGATGAAACAAAATCAGACCTTTTTGATCTGCCAGATCTGCATATGTTTTCAGTCTGTTCCAATACCAATAGTTCCATTTTGTCAAATCATATTTACTTAATCCATCAAATGCCAGACCCTGACCACTACGTGCAAATGGTTGTTCATAAAAAGGAGCCCAGACATTACCGTCCATTCTTCTTACTCTTTCGTGATCGTCTCTTCGTCTGTCATACCAAAGTCCGTAATTATGATCGAGAGCAACAACATTTCTGCTTGTCAACGAATTAACTACTTCATTTATATCGTCTGTAAAACCTCTGCCGGTTTTTCCGGGTGCAAATCGTGTAAGATGTTCTCTGGTACCTCTGTTGAAATTAGGTTTTAAGTCACCTCTCCACCACTCAACTCTTTGTCTCATCCCTAAAACAGGTTTACCGTTATAAACCAACCAACCGTTTGATACCTGCATTAAAGATTTAGTATCAGAAGACTTTTTAATCTCTGCCGATTTATACTTGAATATTTTTGCCTGAGCATCATCACTTACAATGGGATTCATCAACACAACACTATCTATCCAATCCTTCAATTGAAGAGCTGGTTTCAGAGCAAGTTTAGTCATTTCTCGTGCAACTTCATGTGAAGGTGCACTGGTAGAATTTCCTACAACCTGTTTAATTTTACCGTCCAAAGCCTTATTGCCAAGTCTGTTTTCAAGCTGTCTGTAATAAAGGCTCATAGGACTAATATGTTCATTTGATGACCACCATGACCCGTCACCCTGAAACTGGCTCCAGCTACCGAATGCCCAGTTTTGTGCAGTAGGTGGCTTAGGGCATTCTATAACAGCTGCAATACACTTCCAGAAAACAGAATTTGCTGCTGTCCAGCCTGCACCCTGTCCGTCCTGACCTCTGAATTTATAGCTAAGGGCATTCCCATCAACTTCAACAAGATCGAATAATAATCCTGTAGCCCAAGAATCTTTAGCACCACTAAAGCTATATGGCAAATAAGAATGACATTGTACAAAAGCATTTGGACCTGCAGTGCAAAAGCCTGTGGAAAAGTCATGAAAACCGTACTCAGAGTAGATCCTCTGAAATAAATTCAACTGACCTTCATTATAAAAAGTATTTCTCCTGAAACCGCCAATCTCAGAAATTGGCTCTAAAGCTTTACAATCTTCTACAGTTATTTGCTTTGATGTACTTAACGCATAAACTGCCGATGATGCAAAATGTCTGAACGTAATTCTTCTCACCCATGAGTTCTGAATATTTTCCAAAGAAATTGCAATCCATCTGTGATTTTCATCTTTATTATTAGTTCTGTCCCAGTCAGACTCCAGACATAAGTTTTCGATACCACAATTTGATATTCTGCCATTCCAGGTTAAACCTGAAACTTCAGAAGCACCAAATTCTTTATCTAGTTGATTAGTAACGGGTATATCAATAATAATATCATTCCCTTTTACAGACTTAATTGTTCTTTCCCAGAAAATATCATAATTTCCCGGTTTCCAGCCAATTGCAGTTATACCTCCTCCAAAATGAGCGGTTCCTAGAGCCTCAATCCACTTAGCAGTACCTGGTCTGCGAATTATAATTTTATCACCTGCTTTAAAATTTCCGTTTTTCACACTTAAAACTGTAGAATTTACTGGCAAGTATTCATTAATAATCTCTACAGGTTTAGAGAAAATCTTATCATCAACACCTTTAAAAGTTAGAAGAGTTTCTCTGTCAAGACCTTTCCCCAATATCACAGTTTCGCCTTCATGCATTCCACTACCTCTTAAAACAATACCTGAATGTCTTATTTTGAGAGATCCGTAAACCTCGTAAACACCTTTTTCAAGCAAAACCGCTCCTCTGAAACCATTAGCATCAAGTGGCAATGTTGAAACAAAATCAATAGCACCCTGAATAGACGCAGTAGCATCACCTTTTTGGAGAGGCACAATAACCTTAGCCTTTACAACAGGTATTTCAGACTCAGAATTATTATAACCACAATAAGAAAAGTCAGGAACTCTGTTCCCTTTGTCGTCCTCCTTATAAACCAAAATACCGTTCTCACCCTGAGTTATGGGCGGAACCGGTCGTGGTGCCTTTTGAGCAAATGTCAAAAATGGCATGAAAGACAAGAACAATATAAATTTCAATTTCATTTCCACATTTTTTTAATATACCGGATTGCAATCCAAACAGCAATCCGGTATATTGGAAAGCTTATTTTTTTGCGGCCTTCAGCCTTTCATTCCAGCCTTCTCTTTCTTTTTTGAGATCGTAACCTCTGCCGGCCAGATAATTATTGATTCTGCCTTTGTATTTACCAAACCAGGCATGCTTACCATCAGAAGAAGAAGCATCAATAGCATGTTCTCTTGCTTCTCTCAATGCAATTTTTATGTATAACTTTTCTTCATCTTTCAAAGTAGGTATCATATCAAGCATTGATGTATATGTCACATTCATAACATTATAAGTCATGCCATCCTTAATTGCTTCAACCTGCTCGTGACTTAATTCTGCATAAAGCTGAGACTCAAATAAACAACGCTGATTGTAAAAAGCATTATTCTTTTCGATAAATGCTAAATCTGTTTTTTTAGCAATTTCTGCTTTATCAGTATTTCCGGCTTTTATAGCCTTAACTTTTTCGTCAAAACCATCATTTATCTTTCCCAGAGCAGCATACTGATCAACAAGCACTTTCCTGATACGGTTATACTTTTCATTATCAGTAATATTAAGAGTTTTAATGATTTTCTCAGATCTTTCAGTTAAAACACGAATGTAATCGTCCTGAGTTTGTGACTGACTCTGATTTTGAGCAAAAGTCGAAAAGCAGAACACACCAAACAACAATACTATTATAGTTTTTTTCATTTTCAATTTATTATGAAATTTGTTATTCGGCAATATCACCCTTCTTTTTGTCAAGAGTATCGAAGTTATTCTCAGGTTTGGTCCAATCAATTTTCATTTTTGTATCCATACCGTTTATATACTTCTCAATATTTGTGTATCCATCACCGTTACAATCTTTAACAGCGTCAGAAGGATCATATGGATTTAATCCGTTTTTCTTTTCCCATGAATCAGGCATACCATCATTGTCACTATCCTTTCTTGGTTTTCCCTTATATTCAGGATAACCGCCAACCTGGCTGATGTCTGTAATAACACCTATTTTATATGAATCTTCTGCTGCTCTTCTGTATTTAAACTTAGGAATATCAGAAGTATTTACATTTTTCAATGGGTTAATCTGACCAGTTTTTACAACATTTGTAACACGTGCATCTACAGCATCTCTTTTGGGCTTATTTGCACCAGCATTTGCAATTACATAGTCAAATGCATTTTGAGCTGACATTATAGGAAAAGAAGGCATAGGAAAAGGCTCCTTCATTTTCATCAACTTAGTGTATTCTCCTGTATTAGGAAGATCTTCAACCTGAATACCTCCGTTCCAGTTATCTTTGGTAATTTCAGGATGGCCTTCCATTATATTTCCATCAGCATATACTCTGCCGTAAACCTTATATGAAAGTTTACTTCTACCAGACTCTGGTTTTAAAATTCTGTGTCCAACCTGATCTTTTGGTGTAGCAGGGCCTGGCTTGTAATAATTGTTAATTACATTGAACATTGCTCTGTAATCACCACCATCCATAGTTCTGTGAGTCCAGTTGAAAACAACATTATTCACAAAATTGAAAATACCAAACCAGCCAACAGAAGGATTCCTACCAGTGTTGTTAGCCCATAGATTTCTCATAATTGTAGTATTTTCACCTCCCAGAGTACTTCCAAATGAGTGATTCCATGTATCTAGCGCTTCAGCAGAAATTGAATTTTGAATTGTAACATTTACAGTAGGCAACTTCTGATCTGCACCACCATTTCCATCATTATACATATGTCTGTAGAAAGAAATATTTTCATCCAGTCCCCAGCTTGCTGAAATATGATCAAGCATTATATTACCAATCGGATTTCCTCCAAAGCTATCATCTCTCCTGCCCACATTGGTTTCTCCACGACGAAACCGCATATGCCTGACTATTACATCATGTGTATCAACCCAAAAACTTTCACCGGCAACACATACCCCGTCACCCGGAGCAGTCTGACCTGCTATAGTTATATAAGGAGCCCTAACTGAAATTGGAGACTTTAGTCTGATTATACCAGCTACATTAAACACAACTATCCTGGCACCACCCTGCTCGCAAGCCCATCTCAAAG
>CAZFUO010000022.1:0-20471 GCA_964522065.1 uncultured Bacteroidales bacterium
ACTTGAATCATCTGATGTTGCTTTGGATGAGATAGTTATGATTGGATATGGTACACAAAAAAAACGAGATCTCACCGGTACTGTAACTTCAATTTCTGGTAAGGATATTGCTAAAATTCCAACAGCAAGTACTGCCCAGGCTATTACCGGTCGTATGGCCGGGGTACAAATTACTACAACTGACGGTTCCCCCGATGCTGAAATGGTTATCAGAGTGCGTGGAGGTAATTCGGTAACAGGCGATAACTCACCTTTGTATATTGTTGATGGTTTCCCTGTAAGTAGTCTTAATGATATCTCTCCTACAGATATTCAGTCTATTGACATTTTAAAAGATGCTTCTTCAACTGCCATTTATGGTGCGCAGGGTGCTAATGGTGTTGTTTTAATCACAACAAAAGGTGCTGAGGCAGGTAAAACAAAAGTTTCTTACAACACATTCTATCAGTCAAAACAATTAGCAAGAAGGCAGGAAGTTCTTAATCCTTACGATTATGTAATGCTTAACTACGAGTATGCAGCCTTAAGAGGCCTTGATAGTGATGATATGAAATCTTTTGTAAACAGATTTGGTGTTTATGGAGACCTTGATCTTTACAAGTACCAAAGAGGAACAGACTGGCAGGATGATATGTTTGGTGCAAGTCAGCTTTCACAACAACAAAATGTTAGTATAACAGGCGGAACCGCTGCAACAAAATTTGCTTTAAGCGGTACTTACAGTTACGACGGTGGCTTGATGACAAACAATGACTATTCCAGAATAAACCTTAATTTTAAACTCAACCATGAAATTTCAAAAAATCTGAAGTTTGAGTTTAATACCAGACTTTCAGATACTGAGGTAAATGGATCAGGTACATCAGGTGGTACATACAAAATCCGTTCAACCCAGGCTGTTACATCAGCACCTGTAAAAGGGCTTGCTGATATGATAGAAGTTGATTTGTCACAAATGACAGATGAAGAAAAAGAACAATATCTGGAAGGTACCATGACCCTGGCTGAACAAGCTGCTCAATACTGGAAAAAAAGAAATACCAGAAATTTCAACTTAATGGGAGCATTAACATGGGAAGCTGTTAAAAATTTCTTTGTAAGGGTTGAAGGTGGTTATGAATACGGATTTAATGATACCAAAAATTACTGGGGCCCAAACACCACAGTTTCAGGTAATGAAGGTTCAAATTTACCTCTTGTGGACTGGGAAAAAGTCAACGGAGGAAAATACAGGGTGGCAAATACCTTTACCTACACATTTAAGCCTGCAGACAATCAGAATATAGATTTTCTTGTTGGTCAGGAATATCAGTCAACCGAAGGCTCAAACAATTATATTAAGGCAAAATATTTTCCGGAAGATCTTTCACCTGAAAAAATATTTGCAAACTTAAGTCTTAGCTCAGGAACAAATAACCTGGCTACATCAAGCAGGGTTAATACTCCTATAAGAAGAGCATCTTATTTTGGTCGTGTAAATTATGTTCTGCTTGATAAATATTTGCTTTCAGCAACATTACGTGCAGACGGTTCAAGTAAATTTGCATCAGGTAACAGATGGGGCTACTTCCCTGCAGCATCTGCAGCCTGGAGAATTAAAGATGAAGAATTCATGTCATCATTTGATAATCTTTCAACTTTAAAACTCAGGTTGAGTTATGGTGAGTCAGGTAATGATAATATCGGAACCGCACTTTACAAACTTGATTATAAAATTTCAAGTAACTCTTCAAATACAGGTGGAAAACCTTATGGGCTAAAAGATATTCTAAATCCATATTATACACCAACAAATACCCAGTTGGCAAATCCGTTATTAAAGTGGGAAACAACATCAACTACCAATATCGGTCTTGATTTCGGTTTCTTTAAAGATGCTATTTCCGGGGTATTCGATCTGTACAAAAATGTGACAAGAGATCTTTTAATTACCAGTACTATTTCTGCTCCTGGTTATACATCTCAACAACAAAACGTTGGTCAGACTTCAAGCAGAGGTTTCGAATTGACTCTCGATGCAAACCTGGTAAACAAAAAAGACTTTAACATGATGTTTAACTTTAATATTGGCGTTAACAGATCTAAGGTAGATGCACTTGCAAAAGGCTTGACAGAACAAAGCTATAACTCAGGTTGGGCAAGTACAGATAATAAAGGACAGGATGATTACAGAGTTATTGTTGGACAGCCTGTAGGCATTATCTGGGGTTTTGTTAATGACGGATATTACACAACAGACGATTTTGCCTCTTATGACGCTGCGAAGAATACTTATATATTGAAAGATGGTGTTCCAACAACAGGTCTTTATGGTGGTGTAATTGGAATCAGACCTGGTGCAATGAAATTAAAAGACCTAAGTGGTCCTAACGGAGAGCCTGACGGTGTAATTGATGCAAATTATGACAGACAGATTATTGGTAAGACTACACCTAAACATACCGGCGGTTTCGGATTGACTACAATGTACAAATCTTTTGATTTTATTGTAAACTTCAACTGGGTATATGGTAATCAGATTTACAATGCAAACAAAATTGCTTCATCTCAAAACTACCGTACATCATACACTAACCTTCTTTCAAGTATGAGCCCTGACAACAGATATACTTATCTTGCACAAGATGGTTCTATTGTAACAGATTTGGCTCAACTTAAAGAAATGAACGAAACAGGTGCAAATAAGAAAGACATCTGGTCTCCTCACACATTTGGTTCAGCAGTTATTGTACCTAGCTCATGGGCAATAGAAGATGGTTCATTCCTGAGGCTACAAACTGTAACTCTTGGTTATACTGTTCCAAAAACATTGTCTTCAAGAATCGGTATTTCTAATCTTAGAGCATACTGTACATTGAATAATTTATTTGTGTGGACCAATTACACAGGTTACGACCCTGAAGTATCAACCCTGATACGTAATAGTTCATACTCAGGTCTTACTCCAGGTGTTGATTACTCATCATATCCAAAGAGCTTTTCGACCACTCTTGGTATTAATCTGACATTCTAATAAAAACGACTGAAAAATGAAAAAATACTTAATTATAGCAAGTTTATTTATCGGTACTGTTTTCAGTTCGTGTGAGGACTATCTCAATGTAGAGTCTTTGTCTTCTTTCGATGCTGATTACGTTTTTTCTACCGAAACCGATGCTTTAAATATGTTGTTGGGGGCCTATGCCTGTTTCCCTACAGACTATTTTACTTCACGTATGTCAAGTGTCTTTATGCAAAATACAGACGTTGAGGCTACATCGGTAAGTGCTGCACGTGATAATTCACGTCGTGATGTATGGTCACTCGAACCTCAACAGAGTTTTAGTGATATGACAAATTGCTGGAATATGTGCTATCTGGCTATAGACAGGGCAAATCAATGTATAGAAGGAATTCAAAACAGTAAGCTTTACAAAGAAGGAAATGAAAATATGAAGCACCTTCTTGGTGAAGCATATTGCATGAGAGCTTTCTGGTATTATTTTCTTATAAATTTCTACGGTGATGTTCCTCCCGCTCTTGAAGCATCAAAAGCAGGTATGGCCCTTGACAGAGACCGTGCGGATAAGAATAGAATTTATTCTGAGCTAATACAAAACCTTCTGGACACAGAAGAAGATATGTACTGGGCTGACGAGCTTAATGGCGGCATAGAAAGAATGAACCGCGAGTTTGCGCTTGGTATGATAGCCAGACTATCCTTGTTCAGAGCAGGATATTCAATGCAAAAAGATGGAACAATGAAACGTGCAGATGACTATCAGCAATATTATCAGATAGCAAAAGATGCCAGCGAAAAATTAATTTCTCTAAAAGACAGACAATTAAACCCAAGCTTCAAGCAGGTGTTTATGAATCAATGCCTTAATCTTACTCCTACAAACGATGATGTCTTATTTGAAGTTGGATTTGTACAAGGAGGCGGAGGCGATGTGGGATGGTGTATTGGTGTATCTGTTTCTGCTGGAGACTATGGATCTGGTGGATCATATGTGAATTTCCCTGCAACATACTACTATTCATTTGATGAAAAAGATACCCGATTTGACGTGACATGTGCTCAGATTAAGTATACAGATGTTAAGGGAACAACTCGCTATGAAGATGCCAATGGTTTTATGGGTACAACTCCCGGAAAATGGTGCCGTGCGTGGACCCCTAGTCCTCTTGGTTCTACAACATCTAAAGGTACAGGCATAAACTGGCCGCTAATGAGATACTCAGATGTATTATTAATGCTTGCTGAGGCTGAAAATGCTCTGAATGGTCCAACAGCTACTGCAAAGAATGCTCTTAAGAGGGTTCGTGCACGCGCATTTAATGCAGAAGATCATGCAGAAAAAGTTGATGCATACATAAATAATCTGGGTTCAAAAGAAGACTTCTTCAAAGCAATTGTAAATGAAAGAGCATGGGAATTTGGTGGAGAATGTCTTCGTCGCTTTGACCTTGTAAGATGGAATCTGTATGGTGAAAAAATTACAGAAGTAAAACAAGGCTTGACTGCAATGGGTTTAGCTTCAAGAAACATTAGTCCAAACTCACCTGCTTTACAGAAATTTACAGATGCCAACAACGCAAACTCAGCTTTATCTTATTATACCAACGAAATGTTTCAGAAGTATTCAAGATATGCAGATAAATTGTATTACAGAAAATTGAATGCAAGTGGTGCTGTAGATAATGTTAATGGTACAACTATTCAGTGGTATAACAAACGTTGGAAAGCAGATGTAATACCACCTATTTTCAATTCTCCTAATGTCGGTGATAATCCTGATGGTTATATTGAATTAGGTTGGGCTACAAATGGTGTTAAACTTACAGCTGTAACTACTACCGAAGGTGTAAAGGATACAACCGAACTAACTCAGTCAGATTGGGTTAAAAGATCTTACAGAGGATATACCAATGCTGCTGGTGCTCAGGTTCAAACAATCGAAGAGGCCAGAACAGTTCCGGTATCATACCTTTTACCAATAGGAATTACCATAATTAATGCAAGTGATTCGCTTACAAACGAAGGTTATGGTTTTAAGAACTTATAATAATTGTGACAAAGTAAAAACGATAAGAATATGAAAAAACTTAATAAAATATTATTTGTCATATCAGCTATGGTTCTGACTCTTGGAATCTTCGTGAGTTGTGATCCGGATGATGTGCTCGATCCTGCACCAAGGTTATTCAGACCAAGTACAACAGTGCTTGAAAGTGGTGGTAACTGGATTGCTGCCGAATGGTCAAAAATAGTTGGTGCTACAAGCTATGAATTACAATTGAGTCGTGATTCATTCCAGACCATAGACAAGTCTGCTGAAACTTCAATGGGAACTTATCTTTTTGAAGATCTTGAATGGGATGTTACTTACCAGGTAAGAATACGTTGTCTTGGAGAAGATATTGAGTCTGAATACTTTGTTTGTGAGGATGTTGTCGTTGCCGATTATCCTACCAAACTTAAAAACATACCTTCAGATAATATTATTGACAATTCAGCTATTTTAAAATGGGATATACAGACTGAACCTTATACAGAGCTCAGGGTTTTAACCGAGGCAGGTGAATTGGTAAAGACATTTACCTTGACTCCTGAGGATTATGCTAAAGGTCAAAAAACTCTAACAGGCCTTCAGCCTGGTGTTGACTATAAAGCAATGGCTTATATTGGTGAAGAATATCAGGGTAAAAAGCGATTCACAACCAAGCCTGCACAAGACTTTGGTGCTAATGTTATAGACTTAAGAGGTCTTACTTCAGATGAGGCTCTAGGTAAGCTTACCCAGGCATTTATGGACTCTGTTTGTAATCTTTATGCAAGTCAGAAGTTCACAATTGTTCTCGATGGTGGAACACAATATAAAATACCTACATTAAATGTATCTAAAGGTGTTGACTTGTTTATAACAACTGGATATAGTTTTGCAGGAAATGCTATTCTTCTGGTAAATTCAAACTTTGGAATTATGGCCGCCGAAACCGTAAATTCTATAAATATTTCCAATGTAATATTTACTGAAGGTACAGATTCAGGCAAAAAGAAAACAGACGCCAACTATGGTGGTACATATCTTTTCAATTTCAATCAGGCCGGAGGAAATCTGAATGAACTGAACCTGAAAGGATGTGATATCCGCTACAAAAGGGGAGTGGTACGTCTACAAACAACTGCAACATTAAACAGCGTAACTATCGAAAACTGCCTTATGGATTCCATCGGTGGTTACGGTATTGTCAACGTTGATAATGCTGCATCTACAGTACTCGATATTGTAGTTAAAAATTCAACAATAGGTCATGCTGATAAGATTTTTGTAGCAACAAAGCCCACAGTAAGTCCAAATTCTCTTTTGATGGAAAATGTAACCGTATGTTATTCTCCGGGTTCGAATATTTATATCGTTGATTTCAATGGTAAAAATGCTCCCGGTGGTGTTACTATGAGAAAATGTCTATTTGGAACAGGCAAAGATGGGGCAGGTATAAACGGTGTTCGTTCAGCAGGTGCACCATTGACAATTGAACAATGTTACAGAGCTTCTGATATGACATGGTATATGGCAGCCGGAGCAACAGCTCCTGTTTCACCACTTGATGACATTCTCGATTGTGGTATTGCTACAAACGATTTGTTTGCTGCTCCGGGTCTTGCGAACTTCAAAATAACAGCTCCCGCTCTTGTAAACAAAGTCGGCGATCCTCGTTGGTGGAAGTAGAAAATCACTATAAATAGACTAAAAAAGCTCAAAAAGTAACTTCTTCTTTTTGAGCTTTTTTAGTTTATTTATGTTTTAATTAGTCAATGTCCTCATATTCAATAATATTAACTGGCATAAATTCAATATAATCTAATTCAATACCTGCATCTGGACTATTTTTTTTAGCACAAACAACTCTTATTTTGTGTTTTTTGAATTCTTTAAAATCAACTATACCAAGAATTTTTCTTAAACTAAAGTTACTTAATCTGGCACTTTTTGCATTATATCCAAACCAATGGCCTGAACAATAATATGAAGAAGGTCCTTTCATATATCCTTTTTCTCTTAAACTTTTATCATTTTTTATTCCTAAAGGATCATTGATATCTATTCCGGGTAAAACCCAGCCTATTCTTGGATCTGTACTTAAAATTGATAAATCAACTGTATCACACATAAGAGAGTCATCAAGATAAATTAGTATTTTATCTCTGCTTCTTAATGGCATTATACTAATTCTTATTTCATATTTTCCCGCCGGGACTGGAGTTGTTTCAAAAGTTAAGTCATAATTTCCGTTAACGAAGAAAAGATCTCCCTGATAAGATTCAACTGCTTCACATGCACCAATATATACGCTTTTGCTTTTTTCAGAGACTTTAAAACCGTCAAGATATCCTGTTGGAAGTATGTATTCGTGTGTTAAATTTTCAACATCCGCAACTGCTCTTGGATTATTTCCTCTCATATTATTTGAAGCCAACTCTTTAAAGAATGAAGAAATATCCATTCTAAGTCTTTTTGATGAAAGATCTGATATAAGTTTTTCAGAGAAGATTAATGGTTTTGATATCTCATGATAATAGCCGTTAATTGCAACTCCTGTATTATAATTTCTGACAAAAGTTATAGCCTGAGATGGTTGCCCCATACAATTAATCAATCCAAATTCGCTATTTGTATTTTTATAATCTCTGTCTAACAAAACTTCAATTAAAGAGTTATCAAGCATTGTTTCTAAGTATTCAAACATATCATATGTCTTAATCATATGAGGTGTATCAAAGTCTTTTATAAACCTTGTAATAGACAAGGCTTTATTCAGGCAATGATATGATATAAACCTGTTTAGATAATTGCAGCTGTCCTTATAATCAGAAACACCACTTTCCTCATGTGAATTCCCTGAATAATAGTATTTTGCAACATTCTCTAATTCTTTAACCGATCTTACACCATTTGGACACACAGGACAATCCTTAAAGTTTGCAAGAACAGAGTCGCTGAGGGCAAGAATCGTAAATCCAAGCCTTTTTTCTTTAGGATATTCCTCTGTGACAGTAACACCACCACTTGTTACCCATTTTTTGATTGATGGATCAAACGATAAGTCATTAAACTCTGTTTGATTTATCTTCCTTGATATTCCTGTTAAACTAAGTGCTTCGTTGAATATCGAGAATTTAGAATTAAAAGATAGTACATCTCCAATAGGTCTTGTGGCTGAATTATAAAATGTTACGCTGTCAATTTCGCTAAGCAATTCCCGAAAAACTACTTTTCCCGAATGCATTATATAAACGCTGTCGCTTTGTGATTTAGCCTTTATAACGATAATGGCTAGTAGTAATATTGTTAAGTATTTTATTTTCACGACTTTTTTTATTTAATTACTGGCTCAATATTTATACAATCTATTCTAATATTTTTGTCATATTTCTCTGTTTCAGTGTTTAGCATTTTATTTTGTACTCCAATTAACTCTAAAGAATTTCTATAATTGAAATACCCAACGCTTATAAAGCTAAAAGTAAAGTTTTCTGCTATAAGTACTTTTAGCGGCTTTCTATCTTTATATACAACCTCTTTAGGAAAGTCTATATAAACTTCCTTTCCATTACTGTCAAGGTAATTTATGTAAAAACAAAGTTTGTTCGACTTTAAATTTGTAGAATCTTCATATGATGGCGGAACCAGAGTAACATAAATATTGTAAGCGCCAGGAGTGAGTTTTGACAGTCTGAAATGAATGTATTGCAACATGTTACTTGAAAAGTTAGAAGGAGCAATGTCTAAATACTCTCCACCTGAAAATTCATTTCCGGAAATCTTTTTAAGTTCAATATTTGAACCGTATAAAGATGTTTTTTCTGTTTCAAATACTAAATCATCTTTGTTATCCAGATAATCAAACTTACCAAGCCGATTTACAAAAATGATTTTGCCATTTGATAAATTTAGTGAAGAAATACTGTCATTAGATATCTCATCTGAATATTCGTATTTATTACCAAACGCAGTAAAAATTGAACCTTCAACAGGATTTTTTATTGTTCCTGAATAAAACTGGTCTCTTACTATAATATATTTTGTATTTCTTATTTGAGCAGCCTCACCTCCATTACTTTCATGAGCCTTACAGTGTGGAAAGATTTTATTGTATGCATCTAAACAAGCCTTATCTGTTGGAACAATAACTGTATAATATCTTTTTTCATCATTAAAGTTTACTGTTCGTAATATATAACTATAACTGTTTATGTCTGTTAACGACCTGCTTTCAAAACCTCTAATATAAGATCTGAATGTATCATATCCATCGTTAAGGGTATCCTGTAATAAATATTCTATGACATTCAACTTATACGGTATTTTATCTTCAATAATGTGAAATGCATAGTTTTCATTAGCAATGGTGTTTAAAACTCTTTTATTGTCAATATAAAGAATACTACCTGTTTTTTTAAAGGCAATTCTTTTATCGTTTTTCATTGTAATAATGCTATCACCATCATTATAAGTGATTTTAATATCAGAAATATGATTGTCAAGTATCTTTTTAATACCTGTAGTGTCTTTATAATCAATTTCATTAAAAGATGAATCTAGTGGCGCCCAAATTGTTTTTTTAAATAGTTGTTTGTCGTATCCTGAAATTCTAAGCATTTTCGCAAAAATGCCTAGCTCCTTATTTGATGCTATTGAGTTATATGCTTGCTTGCTAGCTTGAAGTTCATAGTAGTCAGGAGGTAAGAAAGTAATGCTGTCAATCTGATTTGTTGCTCTTTTATATAGGATTTTTCCATTCTTGTAAAAATAGATAGAATCATTTTTGGCAAATAAATTGCACATTATAAATAAAAAAAGGAAAGTTACTAGTATTGTCTTTTTCATGGCTGGTTCCTTTCTATCTGTTACAATCTATAATATCATGAATGGTTATCAGGCCGATTATTTTGTTGGGGTCTTCGGGGTTGAAGACTGCCAGGGATGTGATTTTGTTGTTTGTCATCATAAGGAGTGCATCGTTTATGATGGCTTCTGTTGATATCTTTTTAAAACCTGTTGTCATTAATTCTGATGCTTTCCGGCTTAGTATGTCATCATATTTCTGGATGGCCCTTCTTATATCACCGTCTGTAATGATGCCTGTAAATCTGTTTTCATCGTTCATTACAAGTGTCATTCCTTTGCGTCTGTCACTAACTGTGTATATAACGTTTTTGAAACTTTCAGATTCGTATACTATAGGTACCTCATAGCTCATTAGATTTTTTACTCTCACCAAAAGTCTTCTGCCTAAAGCACCACCTGGATGGAATGTGGCATAGTCTTCAAGTTTAAAACCTCTTTTTTTCATAAGACAAATTGTAAGAGCATCGCCCATTACCAACATTGCAGTAGTTGATGTTGTTGGTGCTACTCCAAGCGGGCAGGCTTCACCCTCTACGTGAGTGTTGAGTATATAGTCAGACTCACGTCCTAGCTGTGAGAGAGGATTGCCTGTCATTGCAACTATGGTGGCCTTGAGGTCGCGGAGTGGAGGTAGAATGTTTATAACCTCGAGGGTACTGCCGCTGTTTGAAATTGCGATTACAATATCTCCTTCGTTTACAATACCCAGATCGCCGTGAAGTGCTTCGGTTGCACTCATAAAAATTGATTGCGTACCTGTTGAAGATAACGAAGCCGCTATTTTACGACCAATTATTCCTGCTTTGCCTACTCCTGTTACAATAACTTTACCCGGGCAGTTGTAGATAAGTTCGGTTATTATGTTTAGTTCTTCACCAATGTTAGCACTGACTTTTTGAAGTTCTGCAATTTCCTGGTTGAAGACTGCCCTTCCTGTTTCGATAAAATCCATTTTAACGCTTTATAATATTATCTATTTCTACTGCTTTTTCCAGAATTTCCTTAATGCTGTCCAATCTTAATTGATTTGGCCCGTCTGATATTGCTTTGTCCGGATTTGGATGAACTTCGGCAAAGATGGCATCAATACCTACAGCAAGGGCAGCCCGCATTAAGGGGGCTACCATTTCGCGGTTTCCTCCTGTGCTGTTACCCTGACCTCCCGGTTTTTGAACTGAATGTGTTGCATCAAACACGACCGGATATCCGAATTTTTTCATTTCAACCAGGCCTGTCATGTCAACAACAAGGTTGTTGTATCCGAATGAAGTACCTCTTTCGCACAATAACAAGTTATGATTGCCGCATTCTTCTATTTTGGATATTACATTTTTCATGTCCCAGGGGGCCATAAACTGGGCTTTTTTTACATTTATTGTCTTGCCTGTTTTTGCGGCTGCAATAAGCAGGTCGGTTTGACGAGCCAGAAAAGCGGGTATCTGAATTATATCAACAACATTTCCAACTTCGGGGCATTGCCAGCTTTCATGAACATCTGTAACTACTGGTATGTCAAATTTATTTTTAATGTCTTCAAGTATCTGAAGTCCTTTTTGCATGCCGACTCCTCTGTCTGCATTTATTGAAGTTCTGTTTGCCTTATCAAATGAGGCTTTAAATATGTAGTTGATATTTAGCTGATTGCATATTTCTATCAGTTTGCCTGCAACTTCATGGCACATATCTTCGCTTTCTATTGCACAAGGGCCTGCTAAAAGAGTAAACCTTTTGTTTCCGCCAATCGTTACTTTGTTGTTAATGACAATTACTTTGTTCATATTTCATGTATTAAATATACCTGTACTGTTGCTGTGCTGCCAGATGTGGCAAAGGTATTATTTAATATACAAAAATTGTCTACCTTTGTTGTTAAATTAAGTTTAGCGAAGATATGGAAGCCGTTATAAAAGATATACTCAAAAACAGAATACTGGTGCTGGATGGTGCTACAGGCACAATGATTCAGGCTTGCGGGCTTGGAGAAAAAGATTACCGCGGCAGCAGGTTTTCTGATTACAAAAAAAACCTGAAAGGCAACAACGACTTACTTTGCCTTACCAGGCCTGATGTGATTTCAGAAATTCACAGAGCTTATCTTGAGGCTGGTGCTGATATTATCGAAACCAATTCTTTCAATGCTACTGCGGTTTCGCTTGCAGACTACGAAATGTCTGATCTTGCGTATGAAATTAATATTGCAGCGGCTCAACTTGCAAGAGAACAGGCTGATATACAAAACAAGCTCACTCCTCACCGTCCCCGTTTTGTTGCGGGTTCGCTGGGGCCAACAAACAAGACTGCTTCAATGTCGGCCGAGGTTGAAAACCCTGCTGCCAGATCTGTCACTTATGATGAACTGGTTGAAGCTTACAGGACTCAGATAAGAGGATTGAGAGACGGCGGTGTCGATTTATTGATGGTTGAGACAGTTTTTGATACTTTAAATGCTAAAGCTGCTCTTTTTGCTATAAAATGTGAAGAGGAGAGTTCCGGTGTAAAATTACCTGTAATGGTTTCGGTAACTGTTTCTGATAATAGCGGCCGTACTTTGTCAGGACAGACTTTACAGGCATTCATAAATAGTATTTCACATGTAGATTTGTTGAGCTGTGGTATGAATTGTGGTTTTGGTGCTACTCAAATGAAGCCTTACCTCGAAGAAATGGCTGCAAATGCTCCTTTTAACATAAGCCTTCATCCTAATGCAGGTCTGCCAAATCAATTTGGTGAATATGATGAATCTGCTGAGATCATGTCTTCTACTCTTGAAGAATATCTCAAAAATGGCTGGATAAATATAGTAGGAGGTTGTTGCGGAACCACACCTGAACATATTTCTGCTATAGCGAAAGTTGCTGCCAGGTACAGACCAAGAGTAATTCCTGCTGTTAAAAGAAAAACTATGGTCAGCGGTCTTGAGACTTTGTTGATAGATCCATCAAATAATTTTGTTAATGTTGGAGAGAGAACAAATGTGTCTGGGTCTAAGAAGTTTGCGCGTTTATTAAAGGAGGAAAAATATGATGAAGCGTTGTCCGTAGCCAGGCAACAGGTAGAAAACGGGGCTCAGATTATTGATATTTGCATGGACGATGCTATGCTTGATGCAAAGTCTGCTATGGTACAATTTCTGAATCTTATAGCTTCTGAACCGGAAATTTGCAGGGTTCCCGTCATGATAGATTCTTCAAAATGGGATGTTATTGAGGCTGGTCTCAAGTGTACTCAGGGTAAGTCAATCGTAAATTCAATCAGTCTCAAGGAGGGTGAAGATGAGTTTCTGGCTAAAGCAAATCTGGTTAGAAAGTATGGTGCTGCTGTGGTTGTAATGCTTTTTGACGAAACCGGTCAGGCTGACAGTTTCGAAAGGAAAATTGCTGTGGCTAAGAGAAGTTATGACTTGCTTGTTAACAGCGGTTTCGCTGCTGAAAATATTATTTTTGATCCTAATGTTCTTGCTATTGCGACAGGAATATCCGAACACGATAATTATGCGGTTGATTTTATTCAGGCTTGCAAATGGATAAAGAAGAATCTTCCGTATGCAAAAATAAGCGGAGGCATAAGTAATTTGTCTTTTTCTTTCAGGGGTAATGATAAGGTGCGTGAGGCAATTCATTCTGTCTTTTTGTTTCATGCTATAAAGGCAGGCCTTGATATGGGAATTGTGAATGCAGGGCAACTTATTCCTTATGATGAGATTGAGCCAAAGCTACTTCAGCTGACTGAAGATATTGTTTTAAACAGACGTAAGGAGGCTACTGAAGAAATGCTTGCTTATGCTGAAGAGATAAAAAATGAAATAAGCTCGACAACCGAAAATGAAAGCGAAAAAGATGCCTGGAGGAGTCTTTCTGTTGAGGAAAGGTTGAAACACAGTCTTGTAAGAGGTGTTTCTGACTACCTGGAAGAAGATATTAACGAATGTCTGACTAAGTACACATCTGCTATAGATATTATTGAGCAGCCTTTAATGAATGGCATGAACGTTGTTGGGGATCTTTTTGGTAGTGGTAAAATGTTTTTACCTCAGGTGGTTAAAAGTGCCAGAGTTATGAAGTCTGCAGTAGCAATGCTCGAGCCTACAATACTTGCCCAAAAACAAAAATCCACCCGTGAACCTGTTAAAATTTTAATGGCTACCGTTAAGGGCGATGTACATGATATTGGCAAAAATATTGTCAGTGTTGTTCTTTCCTGTAATGGATTTGAGATTATTGACCTTGGTGTAATGGTGCCGGGAGAAAAAATTATAAAGGAAGCTGTTGCCAATAAGGTTAATGCAATTGGACTGAGCGGCCTGATTACACCTTCACTTGAAGAGATGAAAAAAGTTTGTCAGGCTCTTGAAGCTCAGGGTTTTGATATCCCGGTTCTGATAGGAGGTGCTACAACCAGCGAATTGCATACAGCCATAAAAATCGAACCTGAATATAAAGGCAGAGTGTTTTATGTTAAAGATGCATCAAGAGCTGCACCTGCACTCAAAAGCGTAACTGACAAAAATCTTTTACCTGCTTTCAGAGAAGAAACCGCTAATCGTTATAATGTTGTCAGAAAACTATACGAAGAAACCAGAAAAAAATCTGATTATCTTAGTTTGAAAGAGGCAAGGAAGAATAAAGCTGCAATTGATTGGGCAAAAGAAACAATAGACAAACCAAAAATGATGGGCATACATCATTGGACAGATTTTCCCATTGACGAAATAATTCCATTTATCGACTGGACTTATTATTTCTATACATGGGATATGAAAGGAAAGTTTCCTGCCATTTTAGATCATCCTGAAAAAGGAGTAGAGGCAAGGAAATTGTATGATGATACCATCTCATTGTTAAATCAGCTTAGCAAGGAAAATAAGTTAAGAGCAAGAGCTGTAATTGGATTTTTTCCTGCAAATTCTAAGGATGACGATATTATAGTAGATAAAGATGGAAAGAAATTTACTTTTTATCAGTTAAGAGATCAACGAAAGCATGAAGAAGGTGTTTCTAACTTATGTCTTGCAGATTTTATCGCTCCTGAAGAGACTGGCATCCAAGATTATATTGGAGGTTTTGTTGCGTCAGTAGATCAACAACCTGCAGATTTAGCTAAGCAGGCAAGGCAATTGGGAGATGACTATACAGCATTAATTATTGAGACTTTATGTGACAGACTTGTCGAGGCGTTTGCCGAGCTTCTGTTTTTAAAAGTTCGTCGCGAATATTGGGGTTATGCTCCGGATGATAAGGCTGATTTAAAAGATCTTATTGCCGAAAAGTACAGGGGTATCAGACCTGCCATTGGTTATCCTGCCTGTCCTGATCATAGTGAGAAGATAAGACTATTTAAATTGCTTGAAGCAAGCGAAAAGATTGGTACAACGCTTACTGAAAGCTATATGATGCAACCTGCTTCTTCTGTAAGCGGACTGATGCTTGCAAGTCCTCATGCCCGGTATTATAATATTATTCATATTACAAAAGACCAGGCAGACGACTATTTCAAGCGAAAGGGTATGGTGTTCGAGCCTATAAGACAGATTATTATCTAACAGCGTAAAGATTTTCTAATCATATTGGAGACCTTGGTGTTGAACTCTTGTTCTGCTGCAAGGTCTTCTATTTTTAAATGCATTCTGTATCTCCAGTAATGTCTGGGATTTGAAGGTTCGTTAATTCTTTCTTCGAGGGGATTATCTCTCCTTATTTTTCCATCCATAGCCAACCAATCCTGAAGAGGTAGTATTACCCACATTGCCGGAGAGTTAAGATGTATATTGACAATTTCAGCTGCTGTATCAGGCTCGCAATCTTCGGGCGCTTCGCCATTTTTCCATAAAACCTGATTGTAGAACTGACGGGTAACATCTTTATTTTCTTTCCACCAGGCTCTTACAGGGTTCATATCATGAGTGGATGTTGTACAAACAGACATATAAGGTATGGAGTTAAGATGTTCAAACTGGACACCAAATGTCTTTGGCATTCTTTGAATTTCCAGACTTAGTATATGTAGTTCGTTCATCACTTCAGGTACACAAGAAGGTATCATACCCAAATCTTCACCACAAACCATCATTCTTGTGGCATTTATAAGTATGGGTAATTTTTGCATCGCTTTGTGCTTCCAGAAAGTAATATTTCTGTAGTAGAAGAAATCGTTGTAAATCTTGTCGAAAATATATTTCTGGCTATCGCTCAACTGCTTGTAGCAGAAAGTGTTTTGAGCCGAAATACGTGGATGTAGTTTGTCTGATTCTGTAGTATCTCTCACAAATAAGACTTCATTACAAATTGAATACAGCTTTTCTAAGAGAGAGTCGTCTTTTACATTTTCTCTAATTTTTATCTGGTTATCAAATTCGTTTTTCAGTTTGTAATTTCCATCAGGCAGTTTCCTGAAATATTTTTCTTTCACACTTTCGGCTAAATCTCCGAAGATATTTCCAATTGTAGTCGACGAAACTAAAGCAGATGTCATAGTATCATCAAAAATAAAGCCTTGTGACTTTAATTCATCAACACTAAGTGGCAATGCGGGATTAAACTGCCCAAGTAAACCCTGAACTGAATGTGATGGTATTTCCCAGATCCTGAAGAATCCTAAAATATGGTCAATTCTGTACGCATCAAAGTAGTCAGCCATTTTGGAAAACCTTCGTTTCCACCAGGTATAATCTTCTGCTGCAATTTTGTCCCAGTCATATCCGGGAAAGCCCCAGTTTTGTCCTGTTACCGAGAAGTCATCAGGTGGTGCTCCAACCTGTGCATCCATTTTAAAAAGATGCGGTTCTTTCCAGGCTTCTACACCATATCTGTTTATGCCAATTGGTATATCACCTTTTAATACAACAGATTTTGTATGTGCGTAATTTCTTGCATCAGAAAGCTGACGATCAAGTAAAAACTGAACATACAGGTGAATAGCTACCTTTTTATACTCTTCGTTTTTTATATTAAATAACTTCTGTATTTTCTTTTCGTTGTATTCAGAGTATTCACCCCATTTATTGAAATCTGAACAATCAAGTTTTTCTTTTAGATAGCTGAATGCAGCATATGATATTAGCCAGTCTTTGTTGTTTTCGAAGAATGCCTTGTAATCAGCAGATTGCAAAACTTCTTCTCCTTCCTGGTCAAAAAGTTCTGTTAAATATTCCCATTTTAGCTTCATTACAGCCTCATAGTCTATTTCCTGCAAATCATTCAGGCGCTTCTTTTCTTTTCTTAGTCTGGTCATCAATTTGCTGTCATTCAATTTTGGCAGCATTTGTATTGCAATGTATTGAGGATGAAGTGCAAAAATTGAGATTGCATTATAAGGATAAGAATCCTGCCAGGTATTTGATAGCGAGGTATCGTTAACAGGCAATAATTGAATTAGCTGCATTCCTACTCCTGAAGCCCAGCCAATAAATTGTTTTAAGTCTGAAAAATCCCCGCAACCCCATGATTTATCGGTTTTTAGAGAAAAGACTGGGATAGCTACACCGGCACCCTTCCATGGTGCTTCCTGAAATCTGAACTGAAGACCGGAGTAAACAATAAATTGTTTGTCAGAAAAATCAGGACATACAATTTCCCTCGGTTCTCCCCATTCCCAGGAAACTACCTGATCGGTATCCTTGTCAATAATTACAAATTTATAATGCGATGTTGAGCGTAAATCGTTTACATTAAGAGATATACTCCATTCAGGAAAATCTTCCCTGTTTAATGCCAGTGCCTTTTTGGGGTTCCAGTTTCCAAAAATCTCATTATCTCCTGATATTCCGACAATCTGGTTTTTTTTGATCATCGGAGCCAGTACTTTTAAAATTATATGACCGACTTTATATTCGGTTCCTTTCTTTTTGAAATTGTATGAAAAAATACTGTCTGTAAAAGCTGATGTATAAAAGACAGGGAAGTCTGGTTCTTGTTGCCAGAAGTCATGTAATATGCAACTATCATCTTTATCAGTAATTATTACACTATGGTTTTTACCCCATTCTCTTCTTTGGGTAAAACCACCTTCCTTAACAAAATAGCGGTATTCCATCATACCTTTCTTTGGAATTTCCACTATTAAGTGCCAGTTGCCATATCCCCAATATGACATCTCAATCGCTTTACTTTCATTGAGCTCTCCTAGTTCGGGAGACGATCCGCATACCATAAGCATCTGCCCTGGGTATGTATTATAATGTATATGAAAATGTACTATCATGGCAATGATATTTATCAGTTGCCAACAAATGTACTAAATAATAAAGCTATTAAAAACCAAATCCGTCTATTTGAACTTCTTTTTTTTCTACATCCTCAAAAGGCTTGGCCTGTAGGTGTATAGGGTTGCCTTCCACATAGATAGCTTTCACCGGAACCGCCGGACAAATGTATTCGCATCCTCCGCATCCGACACAAATATCAGGGTTTGTTTCAGGTATGGTAAGACCATCTTTATAAGGAACCATAGTTACAGCCTGGGTAGGACAATGTTCTGCACAAGCTCCACATCTGGTTTCGTCGGTATAGACAACACAGTTTGTCATTACAAATATTACTCTGCCCATTTGCAGACTGTGTTTTTGTTCCATAGTCAAATCAACAAGAGCATCATTTGGACAAACTTCAGAACAAATAGTACAGTCGTAATTGCAAAAACCGTGAGTAAAATCCATTCTTGGTTGCATTATACCTCCAAGTCCGTATTCAAGAAAAGCAGGTTTTAATACTTTACTCGGGCATTTTGAAACACACAAATGACAAGCTGTACATTTCTCCAGAAGATGCTCTATACTGCCCGATCCCGGAGGACTTAACGGGTATTGTTTTTTGTAGTCTGTATGAGGCTTTGCTTTAGATATAGTTTGTGCCATTCCTGCTATTGGTGCTACTGCTGCTGTAGTAACAACTGCACCTAAAAATCTTCTCTTTGATGCATCAACAGTTTTTTTATTTCCTGCGCCAAAGCTGAATTTATAACTGATACTATCTGTGCTGCATTTTGGAATGCAGTCAAAGCATGTTACACAGCGTGTATAGTCAATCTCGTTTGTTTTACTGTTTATACAGGAAGACTTACAACTCCTTTCACATTTACCGCAACTGTTGCAAGTAGATTCATCAATATGGATTTTCAGAAAGGAGTATTTTGAAATATATCCCAAAAATGTACCTACCGGGCAAACTGTATTACACCAGGTACGGCCATATTTTACTGACAAATAACCTACAATGCCCAGAGTTATAATTGCTACAATAAAAGTAAAAATGCTTTGAATAAAAATATCAGTATGATAAAAGGTATAATTGCCAAAGTTGTGTAAAATTGCAGATATAAGGTTGTTTCCTGCCATATAAACCGGCTTGAAAAGACTGGTTGATATTCTGCCGAATATACTGTAGGGCTCTAATAAGCTTAATACTACCGTCCAACCTACGAAATAAGTAATAACTGTAACAGCCAGAATTGAAAGTCTTAATACTCTTTTCTCTTTGCTGTATTTGTATCTCATTTTAGGTTTAAATCTTTTTCTTATCCAGGTAATTACATCCTGTAAGATACCAAAAGGACAGATAACAGAACAATATATCCTGCCCATAATTAGTGTCATCAGCAGAAGTATTGCTACAATTACTAATGAACCAGATAAAAGGGCAGGCACAAGTTGTATATCTGCAAGATGAAAATACTCTTTAGGAAAAAGCCCTGCAAAATCTAAAAAGTAAAATGTAATTATGGCAAATGAAATTATTGCCAGTATTATCCTGATATTTTTAAGTCTCATGTATTAGATGCTGATTCTCTTAACTTTTAGTTTGTCAATATCCATTGTACCCAGCTTGAGGTTTTCTGCATTTTTCAGATATTTTACAGATTCCAAAGGCATGCTTTCAAGTTGATTGAAAAACTTGGTAGCAGCTGTATCTACTGCAACAATATCAGTAGATAAAAACATAGCCTTAGCTGTAGCTACATCATTTAACGATCTGCCCCTTGGACCGTTGGTTTTCATAACCCTATAGGCATCAACCACATGTAGAACCGCTGGCTTATGAAGAGTGCAAATATCAGCTATACATTGCTGCAGGTCGTTCCTGTGGAAAAAACCTCTGTCCCAAACAATACCCATATGGTTTTTCATTGCAATAGTCATACCTGCTCCACCATGGTTTTTTAGAACAGGAACATTTATCCAAACGTCACTGTCAAGCAGGGCAGAAAGAACTTTAGCTTTTTTCAGTTTAACTCCTTTAGGCAAATTTATCTCTCTGTAATATGCTTCTTCATTAGCAGGCAACACTTTAGCTCCAGCTGCTTTTGCTGCCGCCTCAATGCCACTGTTTGTATAACATTTTTTCCATTCATCGCAGGTGTGGTCAAGTACATATACTTCTTTTGCACCAGCTGCTAAACACTGTTTGACTATCTCGGCAACCAACTGTGGATTTGTATTTCCTGCGAGTTCGGGTGTTTTATCCCAGCCTATATTTGGCTTAACAACCACTTTCTGGCCTTTTTTTACAAACTTGCTCATACCTCCAAGTTCTGCAATTCCTTTACGGAACATGGCAGCTGGTTCGCCACCCATAACTGCTACAA
>CAZFUO010000023.1:0-20204 GCA_964522065.1 uncultured Bacteroidales bacterium
GAGATAATCCTGTAAGTGACTTAATTTTACGGTACAAAGAAGACTTTGACATATTTAATTTTCCTGCAAACATATCAAGGTCAAAGTCGGGTTCTGATAAATGTTCTTCGATTACACCTATTGCATTTTCCATAAATCTTTCGTCTATTGATGTTATATCGAGCGAGGAAATATTTATCTCAACATTAGACTTAAAGCTGTCAGATTTATGTTTGCGGTTTCGGACCAGACTGCTTATTTTGGCTTCAAGCACTTTTAGCTCGAAGGGTTTTGATAAGAAGCCGTCTGCACCGGCGTTGTAACTTTCTACTCTGTCGTCGTCAGAATTTTTTGCTGTTAACAGAAGAACTGAAATATGACTTGTATTTATATCGCTTTTAAGAATTCGGCACAATTCAAGGCCATCCATGCCCGGCATTATTATATCACTTACAACAATATCTATCGGACTTTCTTCTATTACTTTCTTGGCTATCAAACCATTTTCTGCAACAAATGTATTATATTTTTTATCAAGAATCTTTTTCATAAGATTCCTTAAATGGCCGTTATCTTCGACGATTAACAGATTGATATCTGTTTTTGTGGCAGGAGTTTCAACTTCAGTAAACTCTTCAGTTGTAGTAATATCTGTAATATAGTCCTGATCTAACACTTCATCAACACTATAAAACTCTTTATCTGATGGTATTTCAACTGTAAAAACCGATCCGTTGCCTATTTGACTTTCAACTTCTATTTTACCATGATGCAACTCTATCAATTCTTTTGTCAATGTAAGTCCAATACCATGGTTTTCAACTGAATTACTTGGATCACTTGAGTAAAATCTCTTGAATATATTATCCAGGTCATTTTTGGGAATACCTATACCCGTATCTATTACCCTGATCCTGATATAGCCTGCACTATTCTTTTCAATTTTTTCAATATCTACTTTTACACTGCCTCCGGTTTTATTATATTTAAATGCATTTGAAAGTAAATTGAACATAACTATATCCATTTTTTCACTATCAAACCACGCATTTATCTTTTCTTCAGACGAAACCATAGAGAAATGAAGCTGTTTATCTTTTGCCAGTGGATTGAAGTTATAGTTGCAGATATTGCTTACAAATGCCACTATGTCTGCATTTGAAACCTTTAATTTCATGTTGCCACTTTCTACTTTCCTGAAATCAAGTATTTGCTGAAGCAGTCGTTTCAAACGAGAAACATTTACCTTCATTACATTATACTGCCATAAATCTTTTCCACTTACTTCTTTAATATCATCAACAAGGCATGATATTATTGTCAGTGGAGTTAACAGTTCGTGTGATATATTTGTAAAATAGCTGAGTTTTGTCTGTGTTAATTCTTCTGATTTCTCTTTTTCTATTCTTGCAATCCTGAGTTCTTCTCTCAAATTCAACCTGTTAAGCGAAAATCTATAGAACAAATAAAGTATAAGCAATGCGAGTATTATATAAGTTATAATCGCTGGTATTGTTTCATAAAATGCTGGCTTTTTTAAAATCTCTATATAAGTTATTTTATCGCTCCACAAACCGTTTTCGTCTGTGGCCTTTATCATAAACTTGTAACTACCTTTTCTCAGATTGTTATAGTTAGCAAACCTTCTGTTATTTCCGGCATATATCCACTCATTGTCAACACCCTCAAGTTTATATGCATACTGCACTTTTGATGGGAAGGCATAATTGAGTGATGAAAATTCTATCTCGATATTTTTTTCATTGTGTGTAAGTGTCAGCTTACCAGTTTTATTATTGTATGATGCTCCCTGGTTAAGCTTATAAACAGATTGATTGTGTATTTTCACATCGGTTATTCTTACATTTATTGATTTCTGCTTAGGTTTATCCTGCTCTCTTTCAATAATAAATGAGCAGAAACCGCGGTTGCCACCAAATAACACTTCTCCATTATTGGTTTTAGAAAATGCTCCGTCAATAAAGGAATTTACAGCCAGATTGTCGTAAACGCTATAGTAAGTCGAGGTTTCTTTTAAAGGGTTAAATCTGGTTACTCTTTTGTTGGTTGAAATCCATACATTATTTAACTTGTCCACAAGGATGTTAAGTATTCCTTCTCCAGTCATAGCACAGAGATTGCTTACATCTTTAAATGTATTTTTTCTGTTATTGTATGTAAGTACTCTACCTTCTTTTGTGCCAATCCATATCAATCCGGAGGGGTGATATGCAACACTTTGAATGTTATTGGTATTTAAGCCTTTTGAATACTTATCAAAATTGAAAGATTTGAAGCCTTTATCGGTTTTTGTAAATCTGAACAAACCTGACTGCTCACTTCCCACCCAAATATTACCATCTTTGTCTTGTGAAATATCTGTCACTGATGGTATTTGAGAAATAAAACTTACTTTATTGTCTGGCCTCACCTTAAATAGTCCACCTGTAGTACCTACCCAGACATTGTTTAAATTGTCTTCAAACAAGACTTTATTTCCGCTAAGATCTATTCCTTCCTTAATATTAATATCAATAAACCTATCAAAAATCACACGGCCATTTATTTTCCTGAAAACAAATATTTGTTCGAAGTTGCCGCAAATCCACGTCTCACCTCTGCTTTTTATCTCTCTTATGAAATTAACGGTTTCGATATTGGGTATTTTATCAAGACCCGGAATGTCGCTAAAAAGTGTAGCATCGTTAGTCTTTCTGTTATACAAACAAATACCTTTTCTGTTTAATCCTAGCCAAACCAGGCCATCTTTATCTTCAGACAAAGCTTTTATACTTAAGTAAAAGCCCATCTTTTGTCTTAATGTTTCAAGATTATAATTTTTCACCAGAGGTCTTTCGAAATTTATAAAAATCGGCCCTTCGCTAAAAGCTCCTATCCATAAATTACCATCTTTATCTTTTATTATTTCGCTGTAAAGTTTACTCGATCCCTTTAAAAAGCCTGAGATATCAATATTTGATATACTGTTGTCAGGATTATTTTTGATTGCATATAGCCCGGCAAGCGACATTATCCAAATATAACCGTATTTATCATCCTGAACCAGACTGAATATAGTGGTTTCACTAGTGTTAAGTGGAGAGTTTGTAAATGGTACGGGCTGTATCATTTTGTCCTCAGGTAATTTTGGATCAAATTTAAAGAGTCCGTCACCCCACGATCCGACCCAGTAGATACCTTTTTTATCCTGATAAATTCTGAATGGCACGTTTGATACTCCAAATCGTGGATATCTTGTAAAATTACTTGTCTCCTGATTATATCTGCATAATCCCTCTCCCCAAATCAAAATCCAGATATTATCACTTTTATCTCTGTAAATATTTACAATTGATGTTCCGGGTATTGTTTTTTTATCAAAGGGGTCGCTCGGAAATGACTTAATCTGATCTTTTGTAATGTCATATAAATAAAGTCCCCTGTGAGTTCCAATCCATATATTACCATTTGCATCTTCAGCAAGTGAATTGATTCTGTCATTTTGAAATATATCAGATCTGAAAGCTGAAATTTTAAAATTGCTTTTATCCAACAAATTCAATCCCTGCTTTGTACCTATCCAAAGCCTCCCTTTACTGTCTTCTGTTAAGCTGAGTATATCGTTGTTGGTTAACAAAGACGGGAAATTCATATCAGACCTGAAGTTAATGACATTATAACCATCATATCTGCTTAGTCCATCTAGAGTACCAAACCACATAAATCCTTCTTTGTCCTGGTAGAGTCTTTGGACAGAATTTGAAGGTAACTGACTCATATAGGGGAAGTCTTCAAAAGAAATCTGTAGTTTTTCTTCTGAAAACAATGATAATGAGTATAAAAAGAATATACAGATATATAAATACCTACTTCTTAACATATTTAACAGGGTCAACTCCTTCAATACCCGGGATAACTCTAACTATATTTCCGTCTGTGTCGAAAGTCATTTTATCGATACAAACCTCTCTGTAATAACCAGGAGAACGCATTTCAATACCTTTTGGTCTTGTAAACCTATGATATACAATGTACCATTCATCTTTACCTGGTATTTGTAATACAGAATTATGTCCGGGCCCGTAAATTGCTTTACTATCTTCTCTGGTTATAACCAAATTATTTGCCGGAATTGTAAGTTTTCCTAACGGGCTTGTTGAATAGCCATATCTTACACTATAATTCGGGCTTCCTGTATCGTCCTGAGACCATAAGAAATAATATCTACCATTGCGGTAAAACACATAAGTACCTTCTCTGTATGTATTGTCAGGAGTCATTATCTTTAAAGTGTTCATATCTACAGAAACCATATCTTCATTTAGTTCTGCGCCTGCCATATAGCCATTACCCCAGTAAAGATAACTTTTATTTGTAACAGGATCAGTAAAAACATCAGGATCAATTTCCTGCCCGCCTCTAACACCTGCAGGTCTCTGATTTATAAGTGGTCTGCCAGAATCAAAAAACGGACCTTCAGGATGATCAGCAACAGCTACTCCAACTTTTTGTGCTGCAGTATAATAAAAGAAATATTTGTATTTTCCATTTAATTTCTTTTCTACCATGCAGGGAGCCCATGCATTTCTGTTTGCCCATGTAACATCTTTATTTCCTGACAATTCTATAATAGGCCCCTGATCTTTCCAGTCTACCAGATCTTCTGAAGTAAAGACTTTAAATGTGGTTCCGGCCCAACCGGGATAACCGTCACTGGTTGGATAAATGTAGTATTTACCGGTTTTTTCAGAGTATAATACTTCAGGATCCGCATAATATCCTGCAAGTACAGGATTTCCTGACTTTATGACTTCGACCATATAATCAACATCTTGTCCGTTCAGGCTAAATGTATATTTGACTGCACCTTTTGTGAAGTTTTGTTTGCCTGCAGGCTTAACGATTGCTCCGGGTATAGTAACAAGTTCAGGGTTAAACGATTTTAAATCGGTATTTTTATAAACAGGCAGTACTATACTTTTTTTAGCTTTATCAACAATTATATTATTAATTTTAACCTGTTTAGATATGGAGTAAATATCAGACTCTGGTTTTAATTCTCCCCACTTGCCTGCCAATCGTTGAGCTTCCTCACTTGTAATTGGTATTACTGTTCCATGCCTTGGAAAGAAATCCATCGAAACATTACTCTTTAACTTGAAGTTGTCGAGGTCTGTGCTTTCTGTAAACTCGTATCGGCCATTTGCATATACATCGTAAATAAGCATATATTTATCAGAATTTATAAGCCTGTAAACACATGATCCTTCTACTGCATTTGTTGTTTGTTGAAGATACTTGTCGTTTTTAACTATATACGGACCTGTTATATTTACAGCCTCAGCTCTTTTAATGCCATTACCACTGCCTTCAGTTTTAAAAAACAGATTATATACACCATTTTCAAAAATAATATCACCATCTATACATGCTGTTTTAAGTGGATTGTCAAACAACACTTTTGGTTGAGATATTAACTCTGTAAAAGAGTCGTTAGTATAAGCATAGTAAATCACATCAGGATCGTTTCCTGAACGCATTGACCAATATATCATATATTTTCCTTCATTCTTATCATATATTGTCTGCGGAGCCCATACTCTGTTTACCCTGCTGAATTCAGGAAATACTTTTCTGATGTCAATCCGGCTGTGAGTCCAGTTAATCAGGTCGTTTGATTTCAACAGAACCATACCATGATTGCTGTTCCAGCCTAAATCTGATTTCATATCGGTTACAACCATATAAAAAGTTTTTCCGTCATGCCCTCTAAGTATATGCGGATCTCTTACAGCTTTATTGTCGGCAATAGTATCTGATGAAATTACTGGTTTGTTATTGTTTAATGCTTTAAAGTTTAATCCATCGGGGCTGAGAGCAAATCTTATGGCTTCCTGATTGCCGCTATTACCTGTAAAATAGGCAAACAAATATGAGCTATAACCTTCATTTTCTGGTATTATAACCTTATATTTTTTACTGGCTTTAAACTTTCCTTTTATTGCAGTTGCTGTAAGATGAACTATTTTATCACCTTTTCCTTTTTCAGGAAACGATACTATACGGCCTTTATGGTCAAGATACTTTAAATCTGATGACTTCCAGGAAATATTACTTCCTTCTATTCCTGATTCAGGTAAAATCAGGTCAGATCTTACAGGTTTGTTTCCTTTTATAATATTAAGAGATAGGAGGTCTTTGCTAACACTTGTCTTATCGTCAAATTCCGGCATTAATACAATTTCAAATTCTTTTTTTGCGGTTTCGCCGAGGTAGTTAAGATGGGCTGTTAACTTCACTTTTTGTGGATTTGAGCCTACGGGCAGCCTGTTTATAAAGCCGTTGGAAGAAACATTTTTGTTTGAAGAAAGCCAGTTTATCTCAACGTCTTCGTTTGTAGTTGCTGGAAGTTTAAAATGAGTAAACGCAGTATCTGTTTTTAGTTGCAGATTTTGCATCTCATTGTTAATTACGGTTTTTGCATAACCGTACATTACGCAACCGGCATCTGTGAAAAGATCTTTTATCTCATTTTGATTGAGAGAGCGATTGTAAATACGAAAGTCGCTAATTCTTGCATTGGCCAAATAAGCATCCGACCTGAATTGAGGGCGTCCTATCCAGTTATACTTTGTAGGTTGACCTATATCTGAGGGTTTAAAATCAGCCCTGCCGGATGCTACTCTTTTTCCGTTTATAAAAAGATGGCCCTGCTTGCCTGCCTGTGTGTAAACCACATGCATCCAGTTGCCTCTTGATGCAGTCTGGCCCGATTCAATTGCGACTTTTTCATTGTTATAGCCTCCTGTTGCCTGTGAGTATCTCTGTCTGTTTACTCTGTATGAGATATATTTACCGACACTTTCAGTACAGTTGTTTTCTGTTGAGAATACCCACAAAAAATTACCGTCTCCCGATATATTTGTATTTTTATCTAGCTTTAAAAAGGTTGAAATTGTGAAATCTTCAAGTGATGATATTAGATTACCTGTTGTTAATCCCATATCGAGGTAGCCGCCTTTACTGCCTAAAAAGAGCACTGCGTTTTCTCCTTCTTTTTCTATGGTTGCTCCATTTTTCAGACTACCGTCATTACCGTTTCCGGTAATATCTTTAATTATTCCACTCTCAGAGTCTTCAAAATTGTATTGCAGTTTTAGCGACTCATCGTTGGCTTTTACTACCTGAAATATTCCAATTACGGCAATCAGTAAAAAGAGTTTAATTAGTTTTTTCAAAGTTATAAATTTTAAAATCTTATATACCAGCGTTCTCTGTCAGACAGTTTGGTGCTGATTGCTATTGAATCATTTTTATGCTTGGCTGCAATTTTTGTGGCAAGATATAAATTATCGTCTCTTCTAATTGATATTCTCATCAAATCGTGAAATCTGTTGCCTTCAAATGCATTTTCGAGTGCAAGTTCATTTACAATCAGATCTTCTACATATTCAGTTGTATCTACTCCTTTTGGTATGATAAAAAAAGTCGTGTCAATTTGAGTGTTGCCCAGCCCTCTGGATCTAATACCAATGTTGTTGTCAAATCTTGTATCTGTAAAATCCATAAAACTCTGCAGCGGTGTGCTTTTTTCTTTTTCTGGTACAATATTTCTGTTATTAATATTTAACCTGTTCAAGCCACTTTTGAGCACAGCCATTGCAAGGTGCGGTTTCCCCATTCGGTTTACAGCCTCAGCATATCGCAAATATAGTAAAGAAACTCTGTAAGGCATAACTTGTTTTGCTGTATTACCTGAAGGATTTATGAAAAAATACTTGAATATATAGTTTTTGGTATTCTCATTTGGTTCTACTCCGCTATAATTGTTTCTTTCTACAATGAGATTTCCTTTTACTGATGCATCCAGTCTTAAATCGCCAATTGTATCGAGTTGATTTGTATAGATATATTTTTGTTTTTTCCAGTTTTCAATAGATTTGTCGCTGGCTTTAAGCTGGTAATTTAAAATTATACTGTCAAGATCAAAACGATAATCGTACTGATTTGAAGATACAATTGATGTGATGTTTTCAGGTGACGAATTCAGAAATGCTCCATCCCATACATAGTATCTGACTCCTGTAAATGCTCCGTTTATAACTTGCCTTGTAGATCGGTAGTTGGGGTTAATTATATATCCCTGCTTGTACATTAGATCATGATATTCTGTAGCGGCTTCAATATATTTGCCTGTCCATAAATATAAGTCACCCAAAATAAAACGTATCGGGAAAAATGAGCTGCTAAAGCTGTATGAGTGTACTGTGCCTAATTGTGGAATTTCAACATCTTTCCATGGCTCCAAATCTGCTATTAAAATTGGGGCAAGCTGTGTAAGATCATACTCAGGATATGCTCTGAGTGATTCCTGAATAGAAAGTAATGGTTTTTCAAAATATATAACTTTGTTGAAGTTGAGTGCAACCTGCATATAAGTCCATGCCCTTATTGCTTTTACAGCTGCATATGTTTTGTACATTACTTTTTTTCCACTTCTTACAACAGATGTATCTATCTTACTAATAATATAGTTACAGTTGTTAATTACAGAATAGTAGTCGTCAATGGAGATATATTTATTGTCTCTCTTTATTCTGAATTCACTAATTTGTTTTAATGCTTCAGCTGAATTTTCAGTTACGTCAACCAAATCTGCTCTGACTTCTCCAAGCAGGAAATAGTCATCTGATAATTTTTCAAGTTGTGAAAAAATGCCGAATAACGAGTAGAGTGTATCGTTAGTTGCAGACATATCATATTCGTCGTCAAAAACATATCGTTCAGAATCTACGTCTAGTAAATTGTTGCAACCAAAAAATATTGCTGCAGAGATTACAATTATGACTGATATTAAAGCTGTTCGTTTCATATGATATGTTTTTACAGATTAATTCTTAAACCAAAAATAAACGATCTGGTAGATGGTGTTAAACCGGAGTCAATACCCTGACTGAACACATTGTTTCCTGAACTTACCTCAGGATCAAGCCCAAGATATTTGTCTACTATTAATACATTATTTGCTGAGATCCAAAAGCCAAGCCCTTGCAGATATGTCGATTTTAATGGAAGATCGTAAGATAATGTAACATTCTTTAATCTTATGAATGAACCATCTTCTATCCACCTGTCTGAAAAGCCTGAGTTGCCCATTGGATCGCCCCATACTGCCTTTGGCATATCTGTTACCTGACCGTTTGCAGTCCATCTGTTTAAAATGGCTAATGTTTGATTGCTGAAATCCTTACCAGATTCAAGTAGCCTTCTCGAATAATTATAAACATCATTTCCTGATGAGAAACTAAATACAGCGTTTAGTTTAAATCTGTCAAACTGCATATTGCTATAAAAAGTACCAAAATAGTCAGGATTTGGATTGCCAATTATTTGTTTGTCATCTTCATCAATCACACCATTTTTGTCAACATCTTCAAAAATAGCATCACCTGCTGAAAAACTTGTGTAAGTGCCGTCTTCATTTCTGATTTTCATTGCTGACTTTACACCGCTTTCAGGATTGGTGAAATATGTTGATGCTGTGTTAATATCTTTATAAACTCCCAGGAACTTATATCCGTAAAAAGATCCGGCGGCTTCTCCTACTCTGCTTATAATTTCTCCTTCGAAAGCTTTGTTTATAAACTCACCTCCATCAAGTTTTACTATTTTGTTTTTGTAGTGACCTGCATTTATGCCTAATTCCCAATTGAACTTTTTGTAACTTATTGCTCTCAGTGAAGCAGTTAATTCAAAACCTTTATTTCTCATACTGCCGTCATTATCAAGATAGACTTTCTGAGCTGAAATAATAGGTGCTTCCTTGAATACTATCATATTGTTTGTCAATGAACTGTAAAGATCAAATCCTAAAGTAATCCTGTCTTCAAGCAAACTCATATCAAGTCCGATGTTGGCTTTATTTGCGGTTTCCCACTGAAGTTTTTCATTAGCAAGATTAGATATAATCATACCATTAGCCCTGTCCATAAGTTTTACATACGAGAAATATGACAACGACTCATAATCTGGTAAACCGTCATTTCCTGTAATGCTCAAACCGGCTCTTAGTTTAAGATGATTTATAAATAAGGCTTTGTTGAAAAACTCTTCTGATGAGATTGTCCATGCTGCATTTAATGAAGGTAAGACTGCCCAGCTGTTACCAAACATCTGTAGCCCTTCATCAGTATTTTTTCCAAATCTCGAAGACCCATCCACAGAAACCGCTGCATTTATATAATACCTTCTGTCATAATTGTAGTCTCCAGATAAAAAATATGATAAAGATTTTGTCTGGTTGTTAATACCATCGACGTATAGAAAATCATAATCACCTGTAATTGTTGTGTTATTGTCAGATCCTGTATTGTGCTCTTCAGCATAATCAGATTCATAATTTTCCTGTATAAATCTAAATCCGGCCAATGCTTTTATATCATGTAAAAGACCTATCTTCTTTCCAAATCTGAGACTTGTTTCGTCAAAAAGTGTACTTTTTCTCATCACCTGACTGTTTATCTCGTTTTCCGAATAACCCTTTCCTTCTATAAGACGCGGAGTGGTTCCGGTGAGAGGAACAAATCTTCTTTCTATAGTTTTATAAAGCCCATAATTGAAAAGAGTATTTACAGAAAAGTTTTTATTTATTCTATATTCCGGCTTAAGACTAATATCAAAATTATAGTTCTTCATGCCATTAAGTGAGTTCACAATTACAGCAGAAGGATTTCCAATACCAAATTCATCTTCATCATCATAGTCTGAAGTCATCCCGCCTGATGATGTAAATGTATATGGACTCATAAAAGGAGATTTTATTTTTGACAACCACACAGGAGAAGAGTAGAAATTTGCTCCGTCATCCTGCAAAGTTCTTTCATTTCTTGTAAATGCAATATTCAAAGCCATGTCCAAATGGGAGGTTAACTTCAAATCGGCATTAAATCTTGAATTCATTCTGCTAAAATCAGTCAGCTTTATCAGGCCATCATTCATTGTATAACCTATTGAAAAATAGTAAAGAGCCTTATCATCTCCTCCGGTTACATCAATATTGTACATACTTGTTTTGCCGGTTTGATAAACTTCACTATTCCAGTCGGTATTGTTGTGATATTTATTGTAAAGAGGATTTTGTTTACTTGTTTGCATAAATCCCATTTTTTCAAGCTCAGTTGCCGGAATTCCTTTAGACCCAAACATATCATTTGCAAAAATCCTGTATTGCTCACCATTCATTAAGGGGTAATTAGAAGGTGTGCCTGTAAAACTATTTACAACATTCAATCTGATTTTAGTAACTGCCGAAACCGCTCTTCTGGTTTTTATAAATATAATACCGTTTGAAGCCTTGCTTCCATAAATACCAGACCCATCTTTAACCACAGAAATACTTTCTATGTCGTTCACATCTATATTATTCAAAATGTTTGAATTAAATCCATCATGTATAGAAACCGCATCATACAGACTGTTCAAAATAACACCATCAATAATTACTAATGGCTGAGCGTTCAGATTCAGTGAATTTATCCCTCTTATAAACATGGTATTACCAATACCGGAAACACCTGATTTTGTTATTGTTCTGATATCTCCACCCAGTCCTGAATACAATAATTCGTCAGCTGAAATGGCCATGCTCTTGTTTTCAATCAGAGTTGTGTTTGCAGAAACAATCTGATCAGATTTTTTATCAGCACCTCTGGAAAAAAAGTCAGAAAACAACTTAACATTAATATTCCCAATACCTTTTACAGCAAATTCTCTTATGTTGTAATCGTATGCTTCAATTTTAAGCACATCATTTTCATCAACCTTTTCTAGTTTAAATCTACCTGAATCATCTGTTGTTACAGATTTATTCTTGTTTATAACCGATATTCTTGCTGCCGGTACAGGTTTTCCAGTACCTGCGTCGGTAACCAGACCAGTTACAGGAATTTCAGCATATAACAGTGTTGAAAGACTAAACAGTATTATTAAAAATATATTTCTCATACCAACTCTTTTTTAATTTTTGCAGACATAACTAAATTTATTCAACCGGTTCGAGGATAATACAATCCACCTTAATGGTCCTGTTAAATTTTGAGGTTTCTGAAGAAGATGTACCTGCAGCATTTTCAATTTTAATCTGAACTGTCGAGGGTTTTCTAACACCAATTTCATTGTATCCCTCAATATTGCAATATGGAAATTTGAATTTCTCTGCTATGAGGACTTTTGAGATTGAAGTAGTGTCTGTCACATTGTTAACAACGTTGAGCTTAATATCATTTAACTGCTTGCCTTCACTGTTTACATATGATATGAAATAATTCAGCTTAAAAGGTCTTTTATCAGTTTTGTCAATTGCATAAGTCGGTACGAATACAACATATATATTGTATGTACCAGACAAAGTGTTATAAATTGGATATTTAAGATAAAGTTTTGAGATTGAACTGGATGTTTTTGGTAGTGCTGAAATATACTGATTACCCGATATATTTAGTCCTGTTCCAAATCCGGTAATTGTATTCACAGTATAGTTAGATGCTATTCTCTCTCCACCAACATTATCTTCTGCCTCAACTCTTATTTCCTTAAACCATGACTCAATAGATTTGAAATTAAATCCTGAAGTCCTGTAAGACAGACCATTACTCAATTTACTTCTAACCCCGCCAGAGAAAATTTCATCCGGATTTGTAAACTTGTTGTTTCTTGTTGATTTTATTTCAGGAGTTTCAAAAGGCAATTCAAACCGCCCCCTGAAAACCAAATCTCTTACAATAGCCCATTTTGTATACTCAAGTCTGGCAGAGTCACCACCATCAGATTTTAATGAATTATAATAAGGCTGTATTTTTTGTTTTGCTTTTTCCCAGGCTAAATTATCGGGAACCAGCATTGTATAAATACTATCTTCCAGATTTAGCTTTCCGAGACTTTCAAGAATTGTATTTTTTTTAATCATAATAGAATCCATAAAGACACCATCTCTGTAACTCTTCTCGTAATCAAGCTCAAAATAATCCAGACTATTCAGATAGCTTTTAAGCGAGTCAATGCCATTTTCATTCATCAGATACTCCCAGTGATTTAGTCTGTAAGGTACATATCCGCCAATAACATGAACAATACCGTTTAGTGTAGAAATATCAGATTTTATTATTTTGTAATCATCAAAGTACAGTTCTGAACCCTGAGTATTAAACCTGATAAGCTTTCCATTTATCATTCTTAAGTATTTATCTAAGGCATCAACTGAAGAGTAAGAATATCTGCAAATATGATTTCTCAATATTTTATCAACTAGGTCTTTATCGCTAAGATTTATACCCCTCAGATATTCATTGTCAGGTGCCCAAACTGTAAATGTCTGAGATTGAGTCAAAAGACTATCAAGTCCGCTGATTTCCAGCATTTCTGCAAATACAGACAATTCACTCTGACTTTTTATGTATTCATAAAGGTTAAGATTGCTCTTATTTTCCAGCTTGTAGACATAATGATCATCCATCTCATTTTTACAACCAAACATTGTAATAAAGAGTATGCATACTGTAAACAGTAAATATAACTTTGTGCTTTTCATATGTTTACCTTTCAGAGGCAGAGCCTGATTGTTTATAATAAGGATTTTGTTCCAGATTTGGATTTATCTCCATTTCAGATTTTGATATAGGCATATAAAGTGCATCCATTACAGGAACTCCTAATGACGCCCCTCCCGAAGTTTTATGCTCAATATATTCATTAATAGTTCCAACAGTATTTTCTCTTCTTGCAATACGCATCAAATCAAACCACCTTTTACCTTCAAACATTAATTCCCTTTGTCTTTCTCTTAAAACCAGTTTTTCCAAATCTGCCTTTGAAAGATAATTTTCAATACTTAATGTATCCTGATTTTTATTTGATCTCGCATATGTTTTATTTACCAGAGTCAATGCATTATTAAAAGAATTTTCACCTCCCTGTTGCACCAATGCCTCTGCTTTCATTAAAATTATATCTGAAAGTCTGTAAACAATCCAGTTTGCAGTGTTATTTCTGTATCTGTAGCTACTAACACCCGAAAGATTTTCTGTTCTCGAAACTCCGGCATATTTAAATATAAAGTACTTTCCTCCATACAGCTTAATAAAGTCTTTCATTCTGATATCATTTGTACTTTCTACAGAATTATTAAGACCCCTGAAAAAGAATGGACAATGTATGCCGGCTACATTTTCTTCAGTATCATAACCCAAAGTTGAAGGCAAACATATTTCGCCATTTTCATCACCATTAACTCCGTAAAGTGAAAAAACAGGTCTGTTAGTCTGAACATCATCATCAAATTGTAATTCAAATATACTTTCTGATGAATTACCCAAATAAAAAACACGGCTTAACATCAGGTCCTGATCAACTAACTTTAAGCTTTTGTCAGACAAAATATTATCACAGGCTTCTATGCAATTATTATAGTCATTTCTCCAAAGATAAATATCGGCAAGCAGAGCATTGACTGTGTTTTTTGTGATTCGGCCTTTATTGTAAGAAACCTTACCATAATCACTAACGGCATACTGCCTTGCCTTTGTCAAATCTTCAACTATTTTGTCTAGTATAAAGTCTTCTGATTCTTTGGGATATTTAAAATCCTGTTGATCATCAATACTGGGTTTATCTATCCAGGGAACATCCCTGAACGCCCTAACCAGGTAAAAATAACAAAGTGCTCTTATTGTATATACTTCAGATTGAACTCTTTGAAGATCTGGTTGAGTAAAGTTTTCATCTCTGTCTAAAACAAGAGGAGCATAATGAAGAACTGTGTTGCAATAATTAATTACTGCATAAAATGAAGCCCAGGAGCAATAAGAATTATCTGTAGTAATATCACCTTCGAGTATTCTCTGCATATCATAAGGAATGCTGTTACCTTCTGTCATATTATCTGATCTAAGCTCACCCCAGACTATCATCCTGTAGATATTATCATTTTCTATCAGACCTCTGTAGCAGGCTGACATTACAAATTCAACATCAGATTCTGTTTGCCAGTATTCGTCAAGCAGAATCTCACTTTCAGGTTTGAGGTCCAGCCAATTGTCACATCCAGGCAAAAAAGTAATCAATACCAGTATGTATAATATTTTATAACCTTTATAAGTCTTCATATTCTGATCAGTTTAAAATCCTAATGATAAGCCTAATGTAAAATCTTTAGTTCTTGGAGTGCTCGAGTTGTCTGTACTAACATTTAACGAACCATAACCAACTTCAGGATCAACACCTGTATATCTGGTCAAAACCAACAGATTATTAAATGTCATATAAAGACTAAGCTTGTTTAAGCCATACTTTTTCAACTTATCCGGACTAACAGAGTAATTAAAATTAAGGTATTTAAACCTTAGGAAAGAGCCATCTTCAACATATCTGTCACTTCCAAGCCAGTTATAACCATATTCATGCAAAGCTCTCGGCATATCAGTAACATCTCCATCTTTTCTCCATCTCCAGTTTACTGCAATACTTTGATTGTTGTCATAATACATGTTTTCTGCATTCATTCTTGCAGCATTTACGATTTTATTACCGTATCTGAAGTTAAAAAACAACGTACAATAAATAGCACCATATCTGAATGTTGGTCCGAAACCGCCATTAACTTTTGGATTTGAATTGCCAAGATAAACTATATCAAGTTCATCTATACTTGCATCATGATTAACGTCCTCATATATAGCATCTCCCCCTCTGAATCTGTATTGACTTTCAGTTCCGTAAGCAAAATAAACAGGCCTTGGGTTTCCTTTTTGATCTGTAATAACCATTCCATTTGCATCTCTTGCAACTGGTGCACTTTCCTGTGTTTCTGGAATATAGTCATCATACTGATATACACCATTGTATTTAAAACCGTAAATAGAACCGAAAGAGTTTCCTTCCTGTACTCTGGTGAGATAAGTACCTCTTGTATAGTTATAATCTGAATTGTAACTGTCAAGTAAACTTTGTTCCAGATCTATCAATACATTTTTATAATTCGAAAGATTAAATTTAAAGTCCATACTGAATTTGCCAGACTTAATTATCCTGTTTGCATATAAATTAAGCTCCCAACCGTCGTTTTTCATAGTTCCACCATTAATATACGGAACTGAAGAATATCCTGAGGCATTTGGCAAATTGACATTCCTGAACAACATATCTGTGGTAACTTTGTTGTAAAAATTCAAGTCGAAAATGTATGAATCGTCAAACAAACCCAGATCAAGGCCATAGTTAAATGACTTCGTGGTTTCCCATTTAAGATTGCTCAACCTTAGAGAAACCGGTTTTATTGATGGAATGTCGATGTAAGATCCATATAACTGATAACGGCTATAATGCAAATATTCAGCAGATGGTTGATTTCCGCTTATACCCCAGGCTGGCCTGAAAGCCAGCATACTAAGCCAATCTCTTGTATCTTCCATAAAAGGCTCGTCTGAGGCTATCCATTTTAATGAAATACCGGGAAAATTACCAAATTTATTTCCAGATCCAAACTTTGTACTGCCATCTCTTCTCAATGTTGCATCTAAAATATACCTCGATTTGTATGAATAATGAGTCCTTAGCATAATTGCCATAGATCTCCAGGTAGAATGGCTGGTGTTTGCATCTTCCAGATAGCCGAAATTTGAAGCATCGACTGCTTCGCCTGAAGGTAATGAATATGAAACCATACCCTGCCCGGCAGAATTTCCTGAATTTATCTGAAACGATCCGTAAAGCAAAAAGCTGTGATCTTTGTTTTCAAATCGCGGTTGCCATGCCAGATTTTGGTCAGAGTATATCGTCAGGCTTTCTGAATCTGAATTTTCAGCTCTGTTAACTGATGAATTTGTCCAGTAAAGATTTGAAACTTCCTGAGGTAAAAATCTGGATGTCTTACTGTTGTTTATATCAAATGATACATACATGCTATACCTTAACATCGACTTGGCCGGATCTAGTATATCATACTGTAATCTAAAAGTGGGTAATATCCTGAATGATTTTAGATTGTTTTTTGCTAACCTTGCTAAAGCTACCGGGTTTCTCAAATATTTCTGATCATCATCTAAAGTAGAATTTGAAGGAATGTTATAATATACATTAGTATTATTTCCCTTAGAATCCTGTGCATAAACACTTACATTAGGCATTTTTCGGTATGCTATCCCCAAAAGGTTTTCGTAATTACGATTGTTGCTTGAGTTTGTGAGCGAAAACTCTGTTATGAACTTAATCCTGTCAGAAACCGAATATTCCAGATATGCTCTCGATGATACCCTGTTTAAAGTCTGGCCGATAATGGTTCCGTTTTGTTTAAAGAAACCACCTGATACTCTATACATTGCTCTTTCACCACCACCTGACAAAGTTATGTAATGGTCATTAATATTACCAACCTGAGTTACTTCACTTACCCAATCGGTATTATTGTTGAAGTTCTCAAAATCAGGAAAATTTCTGTCATACTTATATTCATCCACATCTGTTGCTTCATCATCCTGTCTTGGATTAAGGTAAGCTTGCTTCATCAACATAGTAAAATCTCCTCCGCTCAACATTTGCATACCTTTTGGTTGAACAGTTCTGGTATATCTGTAAGTGTAGTCAATTTTCATACTACCCATACTACCCTTTTTGGTTGTAATCATAAGTACTCCATTTGCTCCTTTCGAACCCCAGATAGCAGCAGCTGCAGCATCTTTTAGTACTGAAATTTCCAAAATGTCGTCAGGATTTATACTTAACATATTTGCATATTGCTCCTGATTAGAGTTTGCAAAGTCAAAATTGGGGTCTATCTGAACTTCATAGGGAACTCCGTTTACAACAACTAATGGTTCACTGCTGCCATTAATAGAAGTTACACCTCTTATTCGCATTGTCGAACCACTTCCCGGATCACCGGAGTTTGCAACTATATCAAGCCCTGCAATTCTACCCTGCAATGCTTCATCAATAGAAGACACCTGCAAACCTTCAAATTCTTTTGAACTGATAGTCTGAATTGCTGTTCCGATTTCTCTGGTCGGTATTGAATAACCACCCTGACCTGTTTCTTTATTTGCCTGTACAACAACCTGTTTAAGACTAAATGCAGCATCTTTCATAGAGAAATCTATCTGCTTTTTTCCATCAATTTTTTTAGATTGTTTTTCAAACCCTATAAAAGATACATACAAACTATTTTTGACGCTCTTAACTTTCAAAACGTATTTTCCATTAATATCAACCACAGCAGAGCTGACTATACGATTATTAATGTCGGTTTCATTTACAACAGCTCCGGTAAGAGGTTCTCCGTCAGAACCGCTGATGACAGTACCCTGTACAATAAATGAGCCTGCCGCATCCTGTGCAAAAATAAACTGAGGTGTAAACACCAGCAGAAGTATTATAATTATAATATTATTGTGTCTCATTATTCAGCCTTTATTGAAATGTAAGGACGTTGTTTATTTGATGAATTACAGTAGAAGCAGAAGTTGTCACAGATGATGTCTGAAACGGTGTACCTGCAGTAGGTCCGGTTCCGTCAACATTTTTATATCCAGATGGCAACTTGGCAAAAATGTAATCTTTAGCAATTATATTATAGAGACCCTCATTTGTAAGTACACTTACATTCCTGTTTTTTTCTGTGGTAAGAGTAATACCGGTTGATGAAGCCTTAACTCCTAATTTATAGTATTTATCTTTTGGTGTATTAAAATAGGTCTTTTCGTAGTCTTTTTTAAGAGTTGCTGACTGATAAATATCATCAATATTACTACCAACAAAAACAGCATCATCCTGAAAATGATATCTCAAAAACCTTATCATCTTTTGAATCGCTTCATTTTGGGCACCCGGAGCAGTTAATCCATAAATTGTTTCCCATGGTGTAATGGTACCGTTTGCTATTGCAGCCTCAATGGCCTGATTAGTTGGCACATAAACCGTATATCTGTAAGCATTAAAAAAGCTTATTCTGTAGTCTATACCTTGTTGTGAAAAGATCTGAGAGACGCAGGTATCTGGCACACCGTTAAGAAGTGAATAAAACATGCTGAACTGTGGTGTGTTCTTAAGAACATTGTACACTGAGTTCATAGTCGGTTGTATTGGATTGTCCAGAAAATATGTGGTTCCGTTCTGTTGTTTGAAAGTCTTGTAAACGTTTATTTTTTTATCATTTTCAATATCCATGCCTCCCTGAACTACCATTTTATCGCCTGTACCATCTATTTTTATGATGTCATTGCCTTTGGTAATAAAGTATTTGCCTGCATTCTCAACATTGCCAATTACAATATGGTTATCAAGCATATTCCATAACCTGTTTTTAAGAAAAGCCGGATCTGAAATAACTCCAACCGAATCTCCAAGCAGGCCTGTCGACTTCTCATATCTGTAAACTGTGGCATTTACGGCAGAAGATTTAGTGTTATACCAATATTTCAATGCACCCTGAGTACCTTCCTGCCCGTAAGCTATAGGGTCAATATATTTTGTAAAGTATTCATCTGTTGGTACAAAAAGGCTGTATCTGCTAACAAGTGAATTAAGGTACAATCTGTAGAATGCGAATGGAGTATTATCAATTGCACTGATTTCTTCAATATCTATTGCCCACTTAAAAACTCTGGAATTATCACTAAGCAAAACCGGACTGTAAACTGATATATAATCTACAGGAGGATAGACTTCGTTAGTTACAAACACCTGGCCATTTACCGCTGTGTATGATCCTTTTATATGAGAAACCTCGACTGGCATTCTATAGTTTTCTGCATCTGCCATTTTACTGAAACGACTGGGAACTGACTCTTTAAACGAAGCTCTCATATGCCTCTTTAGAAACGGTATTATAATGTTGTCAGGTATTTCTTCCCAAGATCCAAACCGGTTTCTTAAAATCTCTCCTACTCCACCATTAAAATATTTGTTCATAGCCTCATCACTAGGTACAAACAATGCTGCCATATCAGAATAGATGCTCCCTGAAGAATAACCATTCCACCCCGGATCGAATGGCAAAAGGTTGGGAGAAGTATTTCCGTTAGGCAATTTTGTGGTTCCACCTGCATTTGCAAGATAGGCTTTCGCAAATATCGAATCTGTAAATTCTGGATAAAGCTCTTTATATTTTGCAGTCTGAGCAGCATCGTAAACAGGTAAAGAAAATCTGCTTAGCAATTTCGAAAAAATCGTGGTTTCGT
>CAZFUO010000024.1:0-18062 GCA_964522065.1 uncultured Bacteroidales bacterium
ATGCCGCAAGCAGTCCTGCAAGCAAAATTCCTGTCAAACCTACCGGTATCCATTCATGAGCAACCACCGCAGGCAAAACAAGTTCGAAATCTATTTTCCCTGCTGCATTTGTTATCTGAGGCTGTATTTCATTAAACAAGATCAAACCTATTACAGCAAAACCGGCAATCATAAGATATCTTACCGGCATCAATATTACAGATACGAAACCGCTCATTAAAGAAGCTTCTCTTGGTGATTTTGCCGATAGTATCTTTTGCATATCGTAAGTTGGAGCCGGCCCTGCAAGACTGGCAAGTATGCCCTTCATCAACACAAATCCGAAAAATATAGAGAACAATTCGTATCCGCTCTCATTTATTGTATTGTTAAACTCTGCAAACTTACCTGTCCAAACCAGATTGAGATGTTCACCAAATCCGGGAGAATACCAGCCATCGGGCAATAACTGAGAAAAAGATATTACATCCAGGTGAAGCATTGCAATAACGGCAACAGCAATTGCTGCAAGAGTCATTATGGCATACTGTGCAACATCTGCCCAAACTATACTCATCATGCCCCCCATAAGTGCATAAAAAACTGCAAAAAGAGTAAAAACAATACCCCAGATATGAGGCACATATGCATCAGGAATAAATGATAACGATGGAAACAAGGCTTTTAATGGCAGAAAAATTTCAATAAACTTGCCCATACCAATAAAACCGTATGCAAGCATACTTAAACAAACCAAAATAGCGAAAATAACAATAATCCAGTGTGAGGTAACAGCCCCTCTGTCTTTACCAAATCTGAAACCTATCCATTCTGCACCGGTTGTACATTCTGACCTTCTTAACCAGGCAGAAAGAAATATCATTAAAAATATCTGGTTAAAAACAGGCCATAGCCAGGGTATATATATACTTTTAAGACCATATACTACAGTTATGGCAACCAGCCAGACTGTTCCGGAAATATCAAACATACCCGAAGCATTTGAAAGTCCAAGCATATACCAGGGTATGGTTTTGCCTCCAAGTAAATAAGATTCAAGGTTTTTTGATGCTCTTTTTTTAAGGTAGAAACCTATAAAAATAAGCATACATAAGTACAGCAAAATTATAGTAATGTCAACAGGAGATAACAGTAGTTGTTTCATGGTACTATTTCAAAAATTTTTTGTTTTTTTCTATCAGGTCTTTTATTTTCTCAACCGATGCTGCTGACCTTAGTCCATCTTCGGGTGTATTAAGGCAATAATCAACAAGCTTGTCTATTGTTGATGTTGCAACATGCATTCTTGTGTCTGACGAAGCATAATAAATAAAGACTTTTCCATCTTCGTCAACAATCCAACCGTTAGAAAACAAAACGTTTGATACATCACCAACTCTTTCGTCACCTTCAGGAGCCATAAAATAGCCCGCGGGTTCGGCAATTAAAACTGAAGGATCTTCAAGAGAAGTCATATAAAGATATAAAACATATCTTAAACCAGCAGCGCAATTTCTTACACCATGAGCCAGATGCAGCCAGCCTTTGGAAGTTTTTATGGGGTGAGGGCCTTCTCCGTTTTTGAGTTCTTTAATTGTATGATAATATCTGTGATTGATTATTTTTTCTTCATTTATTTCAGCATTCGTGATATCATCTACAAGAGCCCAGCCTATACCTCCACCTTTACCGGTATCAATAAATCCATCCTGGGGTCTGGTATAAAAAGCGTACTTTCCATTTACAAATTCGGGATGTAAAACCACATTTCTTTGCTGACTTCTGGTTTTAAGATCGGGTAGTCTTTCCCAGTCTTTAAGGTTTTTTGTTCTTGCTATACCGGCAGCAGCTACTGCCGATGAAAGATCGCCGCTTTGAGCATCAGGGTCTTTTCGCTCGCTGCAAAACACGCCATAAATATAGCCATCCTGATGAGCTGTAAGTCTCATATCGTAAACATTGGTATCAGGATTTGAGGTTTCGGGCATAGTGACAGGTTGGTCCCAAAACCGGAAATTATCTATTCCGTTGGGGCTCTCGGCAATGGCGAAATATGACTTTCTGTCGTGGCCTTCTACCCTGACAACTAAAACGTACTTATTGTCAAACTTTATTGCTCCCGAGTTTAGAGTTGCATTCACTCCTATTCTCTCCAGAAGATAGGGATTAGTTTGTTTGTTGAAGTCAAATCTCCAGTTTATCGGGACATGAGCTGCAGTCAGAACAGGATTTTGATACCTTTCATATATGCCGTTTGTAGATAAGACGGGTTTATTTGTGGTTGTTAAAAGAGCTTCCTGCTCATCAAACAGGCGCTTTAGCGCAATATCGTAGTCTATCATAATAAATATCAATTATTTATTCGTATAAGTTTTTTACATCTCTGTTTAGTAATATCCTCTCATTGTCTGCAAACTTTCTGAAGTCTTTTTCAGATTTATGACCTTTGTATGGCACATAAAAATGATGTCTGAGTTTTGGATGCCAGGCATTTCTCCAGAACAAGACATATGAAATTTCATAATCTTTTATAGTTGGCAACAAAATCTTTGTAAAATAATCAGGTTTTACTACTCCCTCAAGTCCGGTTTCGGCAAGTATTGCAATCTTGCCATGAGACTTAGCGTAATCTGTAATTATATCGAGATTTAGTTTTGTTTGCTTTATGTGTTCTGTTACCGATTCAGGTTTTTCCAATCTGAGATAAGTGTCAAAGCCAATAATATCAACCCATTCGTCACCGGGATATCTCTCAAAAAATTCTTCTTTAGATGATACTGTTGCTGTGGAATAGGCCCAAAGTATATGTTTTACGTTCTTTATGTCCCTGAGATATTTTACTGTAAATATGTATAGTTGCTTGTATTGTTCTGGTGTACATTGCCTGGCACCCCACCAGAACCAGCTGCCTGTATGTTCATGAAATATCCTGAAAATAAAGGGTATATACTCACCGTTGTCGTCTTTAAGGTCATTAAAAAAGACTGCAAGTTTATCGAGCCAGATTTTATATTGATTGTGGTGTATTCCACCGGGTAAAATGCTTTTAACTACTGTATCCTGAGCACAGTCCCAGGCATTTTTGCCTGTTGCAAGATTGTTTGCATGCCAGCTTATTGAGTTTAGTCCTCCTCTTTTGTGAATTCTTTTTATATACTTCTTCATATCTGTAAAGTATATTGAATCGAGGTTTACGGGTAAATCTTTTTCAAGATCACCTATTTCCCAACCTGTAACTGCAGGGTAGTCGCCGGCGGTTTCGAGGACATCAGAACGTCCATCAACACCATACCAGTCATGTCCGTATGCCTCATCATCCTGATGTCCGACCATAATACCTTTGCTGGTAAGTTTTTGAAGGTTGAGAAACAAGTTTCCGGTTTTGTTGTTACCACTTATCAGATTGTTAAACCTTCTGATTACATCTACGGTTGTGTCTGTGTCAAAGACAGAGTTTAATCCCTGTTCTTCCTGAGCAGGATCTCCTGTGTAGTCATCTCCTTTTTGCCAGAAAATATTATCTGAAGACGGTCTGCCAAAACCGCCCCATGACCAGATATTGCATCCTGCAAGCGGAGTTTTATCGCGGGAGGCTTTAAGTATATCTTCAAAAATTGCCGAGTAATACTTATTTCTGAAAGTCACACCATCTTCAAGAGTATAAAGATGATTATCTCTGGGGAAACCAAATTCTTCGAGCACAATGGGTTTGTTTAATTTCTTGGCAACCTGTATATGCTCATCCATATAAGCTCTGGTTTTTATAATGCTTGAATCGAGGCTCGATTTAATATCTTTTATGTTTAGCCAACCCCAGTTTTTAGGCCAGATATGCATGGCAAGGTAATCTATGTTAGCATCTGAATGAGTTAGTTCAAACAATTTTATATCCTGTTCGCATCCGTGTTTACCTTCAGTACCGATAGTAACCATGTGATTTTTATCAAGACTCTTTATGTGAGCTGAAATATCTTTTAACCATGCTGCAAATGCAGGTTTGTTTTCATCAGAAAAGGCTCTTGGCTCGTTTCCTATTTCCCAGGAAAAGATTGTTACATCATCTGTATATTTTACTCCTGTATATCTGTTTACTCTGGTTATGACATTTGTAATGTGCTTTTTAAGCATCTGGTGACATTCGTCACATTTGGCATATTGCTTAACATAATCCATATACTGAGGCCAGCCATCAACAGCCGGTATGGGGTTTTTACCTTTGCCTGCCCAGTTTAAATACTGACCGTAACCTCCAGACCATTCCCATGAATTTGTAAAGTACAATACTGCCTTCATATTTCTTTTTCCCATTTCTGAAAGCAGAAAATCGAGCCCATCAAAAATAGTATCGTTGTAAACTCCGGGGCTTAATTGTAGAGTTGGCTCTACTTTAGTTGGAACGCCTGATTTTCCGTCAGCTCCTATAAGCACACGAAGATTGTCCATGCCGGCTTCTTTTAACAAATCGAGTTCTTTGATAAGCCTTTTTCTGTCGCCGCCTTCGCCTTTTGAACCAAGTATTGCTCCGTACCAGAAATTAACTCCTATATAGTTGTAGGGTTTTCCGTCAACAACAAATGAAGTTCCATTGGTTTTTGCAAAGGTTCTGGCTTTGCCTTCCACTAGTGTAAACTTCTGTTTCTGGTCTCCTATTTTGATTTCAAATTCGCCGGGTTCTACAACTTGTTTACCATCCAGGTTGAAAAAGCTCATTTCTTCTTTTGTAACAGCAAACTTTACATTTGCGGTTTCGCCGGGATTAAGGCTTATCTTTTTAAATCCTTTCAGTCTTTTCATATCGGGAGCGAGTGATGCGTATAAATCTGATAAATACAGCAATACGGTCTCTTTACCACTTACCATGCCTGTATTGGTTACATCAACACTAACCTCTAATGTTTGATTTTCTGAAATCTCTGATGAAGACAATACCATATTGCTGTATTTAAATGTTGTATAGCTAAGGCCGTATCCAAACTCATATTGAGGTGAATAATCTGACTCGTAGTTGTACATTCCTTCGTTTTTAACCTGCTCTTCAGAGTATTTGTGCCAGTAGTTGATAAGTGACTGAGGGTAGCGTGGATAGTTAAAAGGCAGCTTTCCGCTTGGATTTACATCTCCGCTCAGTATGTCTGCAATGGCATCTCCTCCGTAATTGCCGGGCAGATAGGCCATTAAGACTGCTGAGAGTTTATCTTCAAACTTACTGATTATTCTTGGGCGTCCCTGGTTTAAAATTAATATAACCGGCTTGCCTGTCTGTATCATCTCTAAAGCCAGCTTTGTCTGTAAATCAGAAATATACATATCCTGAAGGTCTCCCGGCTTTTCGGTATAGGAGTTTTCACCCAGACACAATACTATATAATCACATTGCTTAGCCAGCTCTTTGGTTTTGTTTATGCCTGATTCTTTTTCTTCCCAGTACTTTCCCTTTTCATTGTACTCCACACCATACGAATGAATTACGTTTTTCTCTCCAAACTCCTTGCTTACAGCCTCATATATATTATTAAACATACCTGTAAACTGTTCGGTCTTATCACCCAGCCACGAATATGACCATCCACCATTTAGAGATCTCATAGATCGGGAATTGGGGCCGCATACAAGTATTCTGGAATTTTTACTCAATGGCAATATTCCATTTCTATTTTTCAGCAATGTAATAGCTTCTGCTGCACTTTCATAGGCAATCCGGGCATGCTTTTCAGAACCAAAAAGCGCGTAATCGTCAGTATTTTCGACAGGTTTTTCAAACAATCCCAACCTGTATTTCATTCTGAGTATTCTTCTTACAGCATCATCAATTCTGGACATCTCAACTTTTCCTTCTCTTACCAGCTCGGTCAGATAATCACAAAATTTGTAATCGTATGGTATCATCGACATATCTATACCTGCATTTATTGCAAGCCTTACTGCATCTTTCTCCGAAACCGCGACTTTATCTCTGCGATAAATATTTTCAATATCATTCCAGTCGGTTACAATAACTCCATCAAACTTCAATTCGTTTTTAAGCAGTCCTGTAAGTAGTCTGTAACTGGCATGAACGGGCTCTCCGTTAATAAGTCCCGAATTTACCATTACAGATACCAGTCCATTTTCTACAGCTGCTTTGAAAGATGGCAGGTGATACTCTCTCAATACATTATCAGGTATATTTGCAGGCGTTCTGTCTTTACCTGAAACTGGTACTGAATATCCCAAAAAGTGCTTTGCGCAGGCAGCAACATTATATTTACCAATTTTATTTCTGTCATTACCCTGATAACCTGCGACAACTTCTTTTGCAAATTCAGATGCCAGATATGGATCTTCCCCATAGGTTTCCCAAAGTCTGGCCCATCTTACATCAATACCAAGATCGAGTACAGGAGAAAAATTCCATGGTATAGACCCTGCCCTGGTTTCGTAGGCAGAAATTTCTGCTCCCTTTCTAACCAAATCACGATTGAAGGTTGCAGCCATAGCTATTTGCTGTGGAAAAAGAATACCGCCATTTGTATATGTTGTACCGTGTATAGCATCAACCCCGTAAACAACAGGAATAGCCAGTCTGGTTTTTGAAGCATAATTCTGAATTTTGGAAATAACCGAATGCCATTCTTCTGGTGTATGTGCAACATTATTCCATGTATTGAGTACCGAGCCGATTTTATATTGCAGCAAACCTTTTCTTAACTGATTTTCGTCCAGCTTATTCATCTCTTTATTCATAAGGATATCAACAGTGACCTGAGCCATCTGACCTACTTTTTCCTCAAGAGTCATCTTCTCAATGAGTTTGTCAATATTCTTTTCATATTGAGCAAATCCTAATGTCGAAACCGCTAAAAAAATCACCAATAATATTTTTCTCATAACCCCAGCACTTTTTTATAAAATTTCATACGCAACTCGTTCCACTCAGAAGGGGTAGAATGCCCCTGATCGTGATAAATTTCATAATTCTTATCAGATTTAATCTGATTGTAAGCAGCAAAATTTGTGTGTGGAGGGCAGACATCATCCTGCAAACCTGCTGCCATATAAACCGGGCAGGTTATTTTACCTGCAAGATTTTTAATATCAAAATAGGTAAGTACATCATAGATTTTATCCCAATTACTTTCTTTGTTTGCTGCGAGATAAGTCTCAAAAGAACTTCTTGGCCAACCTACAATTTTAAAATAATCCCTGTAATCAGAAAGGAAAGGTACAGTAGGTGCACCGGCCTTGATTCTGTTGTCAAGTGCACAGGCAGCTAAAGTAAAAGCCCCTCCCTGACTACCACCTTCGGCAACAATCTTATCGGCATCAACTTCGGGTCTTGAAACCAGAAAATCTATAGCACGTACCAAATCCATAAATGCCCCTCTGTAATAGTAATTTTCTTTGCTTTCCAAACCCCAGACTATCCAGTCACCATATGTATTTGTAGCTTTTTGAATACCCTGTCCCCTTACTGACATTACAAAACTTGCAAAACCCTGATCTCCATTAGTATCAGGATACCATGGTTCTGACCCATATCCCATATAATATGCAATAGCAGGATATTTCCCCGGTTTCTTCGGAACCGCATAAAAACCTTCTACCTTAACTTTTCCAAAAGACATCATCTCAACGTGATATATATTTTTCTCGCCGGTAGATCTGTCTTTAAGCAAATTCATCTTAAACTGAGGTTCAATCTTATTGAGTTCTTCTCTGGTTTGATTCCAGAATGCATCAAAATCTTCTTTGGCATCTGTAGGAGAGACAATTTTTTCAGGCTCAAAACCAACAGTAAAAACTTCAGGGCTATCTGTAACACCTTCTTTTTCAATAAACAATGTACACTGATAAAATCCCGGATTATTTAATTTAAGCGGAATACTTGTCACCAGGCTGTCAAGGGCATCTATTTTATAACGTTTTACTATACTGTCAACCTTTTGATGGTCGTCTGTCTTAACAACTACTATAAAATTAAAACCAGTCTTCTCGTTTATGGTATTTTTGAATGTTAGGTTTATTTTTTGTTCGTCACCCTCAGCAAATACCCATTCTTTTGCAGGTACATCATATCTGTAATCAATTTTATCACATACAGTTAAGGGTCTTATCGAAACAGCCGGAGTTATTACTCCACCTCCTCCCACACCATCGTAAACCCTGATTGCCATTAAGTTTGGTTTATCAAAAGAAATATATTCTGAAGGAACCAAATATTCTCTTTTCTTACCATATTTGCTTGAATATGCAGGAGGCATGCTGCCCGTGGTTCCGATATGAGTGCCGTTAAAATAAAATTCATCAGCATCATCGGCGTTTGCATACCTTATTATTATACCGCCATATTTTAAAATCATTTCTTTAAGAGAATCGGGTACAACCAGAGTTTTTCTGTACCAGGCGAAACCATCATAATCTGTATAGCCCTGATCTTCCCAGCTTTTTGTAATGCTGATAGTTTTCCAACCTGCATCATTATAACCACCTTCTGCCCAGTTTGCAGAATCTCCGGTCTTAAATTTCCAGATATCATCTAAAACTATATCATTTACTACTACAGCCTTTTGACTGCAACCTGCAAAAATTGTTGTAAGGAAAAACATTAAAAAATAAGGTGTTCTCATAGTATGTATTTTTATTTCAAATCGGGCATTAAATCTCTGGTTATCACAAAATCGTAACTGAATAGTTTTTTCCACCATTCTACGCCATTATGCTTGTCTGATCTGGTAAAGTCACCGTTCCAGGGCATAAAATATGACCACATATCACCGTATTCTTTCATCAGTGCAGGATCTGGTACCGAACCGCATTCGCTTAAGGTGATTAACTTTTTCCCATTAAAAATATCCATAACTTTAATAAAGGAAAAATATTGCGAACCATGCTGATTTTCACCGGGATATATATCCATACCAATTATATCAACATAGTCATCTCCAGGATACCATTCGTAAGCAGCTGCATCAACATCTGTTGTCCATACCCATATAAGATTATTTAAGCCATGAACTTCAGTCATCCTGTTAAACATTAGTTTCCAAAGTGTTTTACAATGCGAAGCACCCTTTGCTCCCCACCAGAACCACGCTCCCGAAGCTTCATGTAAAGGCCTCCAAAGAACTGGTATGGCAGCATCTCTGAACTTCTTCAGATATTCAGATACAACATCAATGTCAGCTATCATTGCTTTGTATTCAACAGAGGTAGTATCATTAATACGGCTTACATCAAAAGAGGTTTCGGAGGTATAAAAAGAACCTGTCTTTGTTAGAGGATCTCTCCAGTGCCACATCAGTGCCACAATACCATTGTTTTTCCACCATTGTTTTGACAATTCAAGTGGAGCATCATATTTTACCCAGCTTTGGTCTTTTTTTGTATGATCCAAAAAGTCAAAACATGTAATTGCAGGCCATTTACCCGTATTATCGTATATCCATGCAGCCTCATCAATATTTGTACTATGTGCTGCAGCAGCACCCGAAAGTACTTTTTTACCAAAATTGCTCACAAGAAAATCATACAGCTTAACAGCCTGAGCTGAAGGGTTTTTAGTAACCAGACTTCTGTCAATGGAAAACTTATACTCAAAATCGCTATCAAAATCGAGCCTTATAAAATCATAATTAGTCCATCCCCAGTTTTTTGCAATAGTGATAGTATGACTGCCCTTGTTTAATTTTATTTTCCCGGCATTGAGCATAGTCCACTCTGAAACCGCTGAAAAAGTCAATGATGCCATTTTGACACCATCAATATATAAATCGTTTACTTTCTTCGAATTAGAGTTACTGAACCTTATTGACAAATCATAATAGCCGTCAGATTCAGCATTGATATTAAAAGTCAGATTACCATCTCCTGAGCTGACATATCCGGTTCCTGAATAACCGGTTTGGTTATTGTTAACACTTGCTCCACCAATTAAAGTAGCAGATTCTGCTTCATAAACATTTACTGTTTGAGGTAAAGACTGTTTGGTTGAGAATGTAATTGTAATACTTTCAGAAAAATTATTGCTCTGATCGCGGACTGAGTTTTCAGGAATTACTAAAGTATATTCCTGGCCCGGTTTAAGATTGAAGTCAATCAATAAATCTCTGTGTTTAGTCGTTGCATTTACAACAACTCCATTTATTGTAATATTATGGTTTTGTGCGACAAATACCTGCTCAGTAAAATTAACTTTTATAACTACTGAGGTATCTACATTTAACTCTCCGTCAAATGGCACACTTAAAAGCATTTTAGGGGCAAACTTATCCTTTTCCTCTTCCTCTGTACAAGCTGACAGGATAAAAGTAAGTACAAAAATACAAGGTAATATTATATGGCTTTTAAAAGTCATAACAGAGGGGGTTTAGTTTAGTTTTACATTTAAAAAAGGGGATTAGTTCCGGAGAACCTCTCCCCTTTTTAGACTAACGAAAATTAAAAAAACTACGCTTATTTGGGGTCAAATCTCATATTATCAAAGCAAAGTCCTGAAAAGTCAGTACCGGCATCAGAGTAATTGAGTACAATACCAAAATCACCGCTATTTTTGGTTGGTGATGTTAAAACACCACTTATTGGAATTGTCAATGTAGCCCATTCATTACCCGGAGTTGATATATAACCATTTTCGACTATAAGTTGTGAACTTATATTTTCACCACCAATTTTGAATATAAACTCATACCCACCGGTTATTTTAATAGGTTGAGTTGTTTTAATATCAACTTTAAACACATAATCAGAAGTACTTACTGATGGCCATCCACCATTAGGATCAGGATGGTTACATCCTAATACCCACCATCCTGGTCTGGCTACCAAAGTTAAAAATCCGTCAGCCTTTGCTTTGGCTGCATCATACGAACCTCCCCAGTTATCCCAGTCAGGAGCATGCCAGTCAGAACTTGTTCTGGTTTCAAAGTCCATAACCATCTTTGTTGCAGCAGTTATCGGATCGGTTCCGGCAATAGAAAATTCCGGCGAAACCACGTCTTTACCATCAAATGTTTTAAGAGTCAATGTGACTTTGCCATATTTAACTCCTTCAGGAACTATGACTTCAAGACTGGTTGCAGTACGCGAACCAAATGAAGTTGCTTTAACTCCATTTTGGAATACTACAGATTCGACAAGATTAAGTTTGGTTCCGGTTATAGTCATTAACTGGCCGGGTTTAACAGGACTTGTAATTGCAGTAACAACTGGTTTGTTTGCAGCTTCAAGCACAAGTTGTTCAGTTGAAGTAAGCTCAAAACCATTATAAGTAATCAGTTTAATTGCTCCTGATACAGCCGCAGTTGGTGTTGCAATAGTTATAGTGGTTTCGTCGGTGCTGTTAACCTCAACTAAAATGCCATCTTTAAATTCAATGTTCTTTACCAGGTCAAGATTGCTTCCTTTTATGGTAATTTCATTTCCGGCCATAAGAGCCAGTGGGCTGATTGAAGAAATCTGAGGTTTTACAAGAGTAAGCTCAGGAGTCTGTGTTTCGATACCAGATCTGGTACTGAATGTTATTTTACCTTCAGTTGCAGTTGCAGGTATTCCAACTTCAATACTTGTAGCTGACTGAGCGACAACACTTCCCTCTACATTTCCGGCAAAAGTTACTTTGGTTACAAGATCTAGATCTGTACCGGTAATTGTAAGATTTTTACCGTTTTTAGCAGGCATAGGAGCAAGTTTTACTGCAGCAGGTTGTACAAGATTAAGGTCGGTTGCTGAATTTACTTCTACAAGTGAATGGCAAACGAGTTTAAAAATATCCTGTTTTACGTCCATTGGCACTGTTACCGTTATACTTGTCTTGTTCTCGTTTACTGCGAAAGTTTCTACGCTAAGATTTTCTGCAAACATAATACTCTTGACAAGCTGGAAGTCTGTACCGGTAATAGTAAGCGGTGCACCTGGCTTAACCGGATTTGGACTAAATGAAGTTATTGCAGGTAGTGTTACATTTACTGTTGCTTCAGAATATACCTGAATAGGTATTTCGGCACCATTAGATACAATTATCTTTCCAGATTGTGCTTCTATTGGTACATTTACTTCAATTTTACTTCTTGTCTGGCTTATAAAAGCTGAACTGTCAACAACCACACCGTCATTAAAGATTACTTCGGCAATAAGATTCAGATAGTCACCATTTATAGTCATTTTCTCACCAGCCTTTATATTTAAAGGACTTACAGAAGAAACAGAAATAGGTTCTGAAAAGGTAAGAGGAGTTATGGTTTTTAAATCTCCTTTTGGAGTTTTAAGAGTAACAAGCCCTGGTTTTGCATTCTGAGGAATTGTTATTATAATCTTTTCGGGGGTAACAACAGTAATATCGGTAACTTCAATATTTTCCTGAAGTACAACAGCTGTAACCTTGTCAAGATTAAGACCTATAAATTCAAGTTCGCCTCCTCTTAGTGCAGGTGAGGGTCCGAATACTTTCAGAACCGGTGTATCTAAAGCTTCATCCTGATCACAACCGCTCAGGAAAAGGCTTCCGGCCATCAGGCAAGTTAAGAAACTTGCATATAATAGTTTGTTTATAAATTGACGCATATTGGTATTTATTAGGTTTATTATTCAGCAGGAACTACTCTAATGTTATCTATACATATATGAGGGGTACATTCGGTACCATTAACACCACCATGCCATACAAAGAATGTCAAACCTCCCCAATTTCCGGCACCTGCAAGTTTCAGTTCTTCACCAGTGTGGGTATATTTAAAGTTCTTTAAAGGTATAGAGACTGTTATCCAGCCGTTTGTTTTAAACGTACCACTCTCCTGCCATGGCATCCACAGACCTCTTGGTCTTGTGGCATCACCAATATAACTGTTTGTACCTGACAATGACCATGGAGTAAATATCATTTGTAAAGCACCTGATGACCAGGCTTCAGGAACATTACATTCAAATTTCAATACAGAATTAGCGGGTTCGGTAGTGAAAAGATCGCCTTCAGGTCTGCCATTTGAAGTTCCCCAAAGATTGAATGAGAATGCATCTTCATTCCAGGTTGCACCTGCATCGGCAGCCATACTTCCCTTAAATCTAACATAGTTACCGCTAATACCTTCCGGTTCGGAATTGCCGATAACCCCCGATCTCCATCCTCCACTTGCATTTGTTTTATCCCAGTCGAGTATTATACCTCTGTTATCCCTGAATAAGAACTTAGAGCGTGTGGTTCCGTAACGACTTTGAACTGAGACTTTACCCGGCTGAACTCCTGCAGGTACTTTTACATTTATCTCGGTAAGTGTATAAGATACAACCTGGGTAGCCTTAATGTTAGGAGTAAAAATAACTACAGGTGCACCTACACCATCTACAGGCAAAAAGAAATTACCTCTTATAGTTGCAACGCCACCATCAGATACATACTCGCAAAGCATATCCGAAACAATAGGTGAAGGTACATCTACTGCAAAATCAAATGTTGTAGTATCACCTGTTGCATTAATCATATAAATCTTATTGGTTATAACTCCGGGTATTCCTTTTGGAACCGCAACTATTAGAGCATTTGATGTAATAAGACTATTGTTTAAAATCGCTTTCTGATCGTTAAACCACATTTCTTTTATACTGGTCAGATTTTCACCGACCAATGCTATTGTTGTACCCATAAAAGCATGAGTTACAAGTGAATCTGCCGAAAGAGCATCAGGAATACGTATATATTCAACTTCAGGTGTTCCATCGGTTATAACGTATTCATCAGGATTATCATTACAGGCTGTCATAAAAGCAACTACAACTAAGGCAGTAAACAGCGTGACAATCGTGCTTGTTTTTCTAAATATATTTTTCATATGATATCTTTTATTTTTAATAGCCAATCGAACTAAAGTCAAATGGTACTGCTTCTTCACCCAAATGAGGGTTCATTGCCATATCTGTATCAGGGAATGGAATTGTAAATTCGATATCGCTTTCGTTTACCTTCCATGTGCCGACTTTTACTGTCGAAAGATCTGACAGTTCACCTTTATATAATGGCTCAAGATTTTCCCAGTAGCCTCTTTCCTGAGCCGCAATTCTTGTCTTGGCTTCCTGAGGTTTGTAGTAACTCAATCTTACAAAATCAAACCAGAAATCGCCTTCACATGCAAGTTCAAGTCTGCGTTCTTTAAAAATATCTTCAAATGTTATCGAAGTCTTTGCAACATAGTTTTTTACACTTCTACCCCTTACTGCATTAAATGCACTTAGAGCTGATGCATCTGAAGTTTGAGATGCATTACCTAAAACTGCCTCAGCATAAATAAGATAGACATCAGCAAGTCTTAATAAATGTGTACTAAGTGCAGTTGCCATTCTGTTCATAGCCATACCACCTGTTCCAACAACATGGTCATTGTTGTTACCTACCAGATGCTTAACTACATTTGATCCTGTTGGACTACCATAAGTAACACCTGTTGTTCCTGCATTTTTCCAGTCATAGGTAAAACCACCCTTATCTGCCCAGAAATAATCATAATGATCACCCTGCATCATCATGGTTGCCTTACGTCTCGAATCGTTATTATTTCTGGTAAAGCTTGAAGCATCTTCGTTAAATGCTCTCTGTAGATCGACAGTAAGACCTACCCAGGTTCCCCAGCTATCAGCAAATTCAGAAAAATTACTTAGGCCAAGGTCTGACTGGAAAGTATTTTGCGATGTCCATTGTGTACCAACTGTCCATCTCCATGCTATCAGACTTTCATCACTGATATTGTTGCTTAACCTGAAAATATCTTCATAAACAGGCATCAACTCTCTGCCACTTTCGTTTATAACCAGACCTGCATAATATTTAGCCTTATCCAGATCAGCCTGTAAACGAGTACCACTCTGATTTAAACCTGACTTTGCAAGATAGACTTTAGCTAAAAGACCATATGCAGAGTACAGGTCTATTCTGCCCGGTGCATTTTCTTCGGGCAACAATTCTATTGCCTTTTCAAGAGTTTTTACAATATAAGTGTAAACATCTTCAATTCTGTTTTTGTAAACAGCATTATAATTATTTGAAGATATCAACTCACTGTTATTATGAATTATTGGAACCGCACCAAAACAACGGACCAGATAAAAGTAGGTCATTGCTTTCCAGGTATAAGCTTCACCTTTTACAGTGTTCTTAGCTTTTGTACTAACATTAGGACCTGCCTTTAGATCCATATTCTCGATAATACCGTTACAATAAGCATTTACCGACCATAATGAAGCCGAAGCATTTCTCAAATCATCGTCGCTCGATTTTAATACAAACGATTGATATGCATTATCGGTTCCGTAATAAATGTTGCCTGACAAGACATCACCAATTTTAACGAAACCACGTTGAAAATCGTACCACGGAGAGTTGTATATAGGATTTACAGACTGAAAGCACTGTTCGTCTGTGGAGTAAAAACTGTCAATGGTATAATTGTCTTCTGTAGGTCTGTTCAGAAAATCCTCGCAGGAAGTAAATACAAGCAGGATTGTCGAAAAGAATACCAGACTTTTTATTGTTATAGTTTTCATATGATATTTATTTTCTTTCGTTATCAGAATGTAATGTTTAGTCCGAAGGAATACACCTGCGGTGAAGGATAACGACCATTGTCGAGGCCATATACATTTGAACTTGCAGTACTTGCTCCGATTTCAGGATCAAAACCGGTGTACTTTGTAAATGTTGCCAGATTCTGAATATTTGTATAGACTCTCAATGACTCTATATTAAGATTTTTCAGAACTTTTGCCGGAACCGTATAACCTAAAGAGATATTCTTTATTCTCAGATACGATCCATCCTCAATATATCTGTCAGACAATCTGCTATTGTCATTTGGATCTTGTTGAATTGCTCGTGGCAAACCGTTTCCTTTGACAGCTTTTACATTATCAATATCATCAAACCAGTTGTAGATTGTATTTCCGGTTGAATTTACTTTCGGATATGTAACACTAGCATCAATTGGTTGTAATCTGGAACGACCGGTAACAACCGCAAGCTGATTATTCCACATAGACTCCATGTTTGTGAGGTTTCTGGCCATGTAGTTAAGAACCTTATTACCATAAGTACCATTGATAAATACATTTAAGTCGAAGTTTTTGTATTTAAATGAATTATTCAGACCAAAAGTAAACTTAGGCATTGGCGATCCGATATTGGTTCTGTCCATTTCATCTATTTTTCCATCAGGCTCATTATTTGGTCCACTTATATCCTTAAACTTAATATCACCGGGGAAAACAGTATTTGTACGGCTGAAAGATTTACCGTCAACAGGATTACTGTCAGGTGTTGGGCTATTAAGTATATCATCAAGATCTTCATATACACCATCAGTTTGATAACCGTAAAAACTATATAAAGGCTCGCCGATTTCAGTTCTCGAAACCACGTCACTCCATTGTCCGTATCCCTCGATAGCTGCGTTGTCGGTGCCGTCAAGTGCTACAAGTCTGTTTTTGTTGAAAGAAAGCTGAAGATCGGTATCCCAGTTAAATGCACCCTTAAAATTGTGAGAGGTAAGAGTTAGCTCAAGACCTTTATTACTTATGGTTCCGTAATTACCATAAGGAGAAGCAAGTGCACTCGAAGCATTTCCCCTGGTTCCCATATATGAAGGCAACTGCAATGACATAAGCATATCTCTTGAGACTTTATCGTAAACATCAATTACCACTTCCAGTCTGTTATTAAACAAACCCAAATCAAGACCGACATTTAATTGTTCCTGTGTTTCCCATTTTACGAATGGATTGGCAATATTACTTTGTCTGTAACCCAGACCAAGGCCTGTTTCCATTTTGGAAATTGATGATCCCCATCTGTAACCCCCTATAGACTGATTACCGGTTTGTCCCCAACCTAATCTCAATTTGGCATTACTTACGACATCAACCAACGATGCCATAAATTCTTCCTGGCTAAATCTCCACGAAACCGCTGCTGCATGAAATGGTGCCCAACGATTCAGAGGTCCGAAGTTAGAAGAGCCATCATATCTGAATGTGTAAGTTGCATAGTATTTATCATTGTAACCGTAAGTACCACGGGCAAAAAATGAAGCCAGAGAACTGCTGCCAAATCCTGCAGTAATTACTGGGTCAGTACCCAGAGCAGGATTGTGAATAGTATTGTCAGGCAGACCTGTTGAAGCTATACTCTGATATTCCCAGTTAGATTCTGATGCTTCCTGACCTAACATTGCGGAATAGTCCGACAAACCAATTCTTTTGGTATAAGTCAGATAGTTTTTAAACTGCCAGAAAAGATTGTTATTCTTTTGAATGGCACTGCTGTTAATAGCGCGTTTCCATGTACCGTATTGAGCAGTCGGGCGGAATCTTTCGGCTTTGGCATCGCCAAGATCTGTTGCAAACTCTGTATGCAGATTTAAGCCCGGCATAAATGTCATATCAAGATATACATTGCCAATCAACGAATTTCTGTCAAGAAGGTTGTCTTCTTCAAGAGCTTTAGCTATAGGGTTTATTCTTGATGCAACACCTTCTCTTGATACACTGGTGTAATTACCATACATATCTTTTATTGGTACATCGGGGGTTGACAAAAGTGCTATATTAATAATACCTTCATCACTGTCTGCCAGACCAAGTCTTTCTTTTGTCTGCGAATATGTCATGTTGACACCAAGCTTTAACCATTTTTTCAGCTGTGCTTCTATATTTGACCTGAAAGAAACTCTGTTAAAGTCAGAACCAACAATAGTTCCTTCCTGAGCGAGATAAGATCCTGATACAAAATATTTAACTACATCTGTACCACCAGATGCATTAATGGTGTGTTGCTGCATTGGAGCAATCTGAAATACTGCATCCTGCCAGTTGGTTCCATTGCCTAACAGAGAGGGGTCTCTGAATTCGTCACGCTGTTCTCTGCCAGCGGTTTCGGAGGCAATAAGGTTGCTGTATTCTGCAAATTCCTTAAGATTCATGACGTCAAGTCTTCTTGCCTGACGTTGTACAGCATACATGCCTTCGTAAGTGAATTTGGCTTCTCCGGTCTGACCTCTTTTTGTTGTAATAAGTATTACACCATTAGAAGCACGTGAACCATATATTGCTGTAGCAGAAGCGTCTTTTAA
>CAZFUO010000024.1:18072-19720 GCA_964522065.1 uncultured Bacteroidales bacterium
TAACAATTGATGCTTGTTGCAGTGAATTAGCATTAACAGATATTGATGATGCAAAAATCGCAAGAGCCAAAGAAGTAATCTCAGAAGAGACAGCTGCGGCAGCTGGCGTGGAACTCATTTACGCAAACACAGCTTCTGTAGATGACCCAGTAAAATATCTGATGGATTTATGGTTGATAAAGGTGAAATTACTGAGGTTGAGCCATTGCCCAAAGCATCACCCAATCCGTAATCGTGACTGCTGTAACCCTTTGACTGGACAGGAATACCATCAATAACATAAAGAGGTTCAGCATTAGAATTGATAGTACTTTGACCACGAACTCTGATTGATACAGAAGAACCCGGGCGACCTGATGTATAAACTGCTGTTACACCTGCAGCCTGCCCTTGCAGTGCCTGGTCAAGATTGGTAATAACAGAAGCTTTTAATTTTTCTGTTCCCACAGAAACCGAAGCCCCTGAAAGGTCGCTCCTCCTCATTGTACCATATCCAATGGCCACAACTTCACTCAACATTTTTGAGTCAGCTACCAGTTTGACATTAATTTGATTTGTTCTTGCTACGATTTCCTGTTTATGCATACCCAAATATGAGTAAACAAGAGTAGCTCCCTGAGGTGCATTAATGGTGTACTTTCCATTTGCATCAGTTGCGGTTCCGTTTGTGGTTCCTTTTACGGCAACAGTTACACCTGCCAGAGGTGTCCCGTCACCGGAATCAGTTACAACTCCCGAAACAGAAAGATTCTGCTGAGCAGAGACCAGACTTACCCCGAAAAGGAGTAATGCTGTCAGAAAAAAGATTTTTCTTTTCATGGAATTAAATTTAGTATTAGAATGGTTATTTAGGTCTTTTACTGAACATGGCAAATTTATGTTAGTTAAGAAAACATAAGATATATTATTTTATCCTATAATGATACTTTTTCTACACATTTTTAACGGAATAAGGGTACTTTTTACGCTTATTGAGGCTATTTTTAAATAGTCTATGGTAGAAAAAATACAACAATTGCAGCCTCAGATATGTTCAGACGGTTATTTGTATATAAACAAAATTGTATCATGTTAAACATTATATTATAGCCCTTATGTTTTTTAAAAAAAACTTTTTACTTTGCACTAAGTTTCAGGATAAATCAGAACAGTATAAAATGAAAACAAGAAGTAAGGCATTCGTATTTGAAAAAGAAATAAACTGGGAGACCGCAGGCGAAGGTGTTCAAAGACAAATTATGGGTTATGACGGTCAGTTGATGATTGTAAAAGTAAAATTCATAAAAGGAGCTGTAGGTAGTGAGCACAGTCATTATCACTCTCAGTCTACATATGTTGCATCGGGTAAATTTGAATTTAATATTGAAGGTGAAATAAAAATAGTTCAGGAAGGTGACGGACTTTATATTGCACCTGATGCTATACATAGTTGTAAATGTCTGGAGGAAGGTGTTCTTATTGATGCTTTCAGCCCGATGAGAGCAGATTTTATTCAAAAATAATACTTAACAAATATGACTGATAACAGGTTTTTATTTCCGTTAATACTGATTGCCTGTATTTTTGGTCAGTCGGTTATATTTTACTCTTGTTCCGAAACCACGAAAAACGAACAGTCTGCTGTTAGCACAGAAGCTTTTCATGACGG
>CAZFUO010000025.1:0-19585 GCA_964522065.1 uncultured Bacteroidales bacterium
ATAGCAGGTATATATAGAAAGATGCATATACCAGATGATCCTGCATATTATGAGAAGTTTTATTTCACTCCCGGAGACATTGGTTTTAAACCAATAGAGACATCTCTTGGCAGGCTTGGAGTATTGGTTTGTTGGGATCAATGGTATCCGGAGGCAGCCAGAATGATGTGTCTGAGTGGAGCTGAATTATTGATTTACCCTACTGCTATTGGATGGGAAAGTTCAGATACTGAAGATGAAAAAAACAGACAATTAAATGCATGGATTATTTCTCAAAGAGCTCACGCAGTAAGCAATGGACTTCCAGTAATATCTGTTAACAGAGTCGGTCACGAGGTTGATCCTTCAGGTGTAACTAATGGCATTAGTTTTTGGGGAAATAGTTTTGTTGCGGGTCCTCAGGGTGAAATATTAAAAATGGCTTCTAATGAAAATGAAGAAATTTTCACAGTAGAAGTTGATCTTGAAAGATCTGAGAATGTGAGAAGATGGTGGCCATTTTTACGTGACAGAAGAATAGATGCCTACGATCTTTCTAAAAGGTACCTTGATGATAAACGTTGAATTCGTTGTATTCGTCGATATATTTACTGGTTTTCGTCGATTTTGACTTTTTAGAGTGCATGGTACCGGGTACTTTTGCTGTGTAATTTTAAAAAAATAAAACTATGACAAAAGAATTTAATGCTTCTGAAAAATTTAACGGGAAGCGACACAAAAAAGGTAACTTAGGTTTTGCACTGACACTTGTTGCAGCTGGTCTTGTTTTTTTGTTTGTAAATGTTGGTATTATTCCAACTGAGTACAAAAGCTTGCTTACTGCCTGGCCAATCTGGCTGATACTGGCCGGAATAATTTCTTTATACCATAAGAATTGGGGTACTACTGCAGTCTTATTTACTATTGGTATATTCTTTTTAATACCCTATCTCTCTCCTATTCACCCGGAGTTAAACATTCCTTCAAATTTCACATCACTTTATTGGCCAGTATTACTAATTATTGGTGGTTTACTTATTGCTCTTGAAAGAATTTTCAAAAAGAATGATTTTTTCTATACAAATTTTGCAGGTACTTATTCAAGTAAGTTTGATAGTGAAGATGGTTATATAAATATTGAGTCTTCATTTGATGGTAGAAAAAATATATTTTTAGACCCGGTTTTTAAAGGTGGAAGTATTAAGTGTTCTTTTGGAGAAGTTATTTTAGATCTTAGAAAAACCACATTAGCAGAGGGGAATAATAATCTGAATGTAAATGTATCTTTTGGTTCTGTAAGAGTAATTGTTCCTTCAAGCTGGAATGTAAAGGTACAGGGTGATGCTGTATTTGGTACTTTCTCAGATCATAAAATTACACATGATTACAATAATGATGATAACAAAAAACTAATCATCTCAGGTAAAGTTGCTTTTGGAGAATGTGAAGTAAGAGATTAAGTGGTATGAGGCACCCAAAATTTATAAATTTTCCACGAGCTGTAAGTTATATAGGTCTGTTCATTCTGTCAGGAGCATTAATTCCATTGAGTCTTGGCAGAATGATAAACCTTAGTTCTGGAGTCCTGGCTTTACAGGGTGCAATAGCCGGATTATTGTTTTGTGGTTTATCAGTACTTTTATGGTATGTTGTAAAATTCACAGGACTTTCAGGCTCAGGTATTATTCAAGGATTTCTTAATCATCTTGCTCTTATAGCTTTAAGTATTTTTATTTGGCTTGGGACTGAATATTTTCTACTTTACATTTTTTTCTCAGATCAGCAATTTTCTGAATTAACGAAGCTGTTTCCCTTTAATATAGTTATTGGAGTTTTTAGCCAGATAATATTAATACAGTACTATTCAAAAATAACAGATATACAGAAAATTGAAGATGAAGAAGAAATTGAGGCTGTTATAGAAGAGGTTCCAAAGAAGAATAAAAAGACGATTGAAACGGTTACGGTAAAAGTAAATTCAAACATTTCTATAATACCTGTTAATGAAATAATTTATATTCAGGCTGAGGGAGATTATGTAACTATTTATACAAACGAAAAAAGGTATATAAAAGAAGAAACCATGAAAAACTTCGAAGAAAATTTACCTGTAAGTTTTATAAGAATACACAGATCTTGTATTGTTAACAGCAATTATATATCTCGGATTGAACTTTATGAGAAGCAAAATTACAGATTGACTCTTAAAACCGGACAACAATTAAAAGTAAGTATTAGCGGCTATAAATTACTTAAAGAAAAAATGTCTCTTTAAATTGTTTTTTATTAAAAAACATATATATTTGAGAACAAGTCTTATTAAGTGAGATATGCCATGAAAACACTGAAGAAATTTTTACATATTCCTGTAAACTTCATTATTCCTGTAATAGTATTTGGTGGTATTATTTCCGGACTTGGTATTTACATTATTTATCTTTCAAGAGTACATTCTTACTTATCTGATGATCCATCTGCGTGTGTAAACTGTCATGTTATGACCCCTTATTACCAAACGTGGTTTCATAATTCTCATTCAAAATGGACAAATTGTAATGATTGCCATGTTCCTCACGACAATGTCTTCAATAAGTATTATTTTAAAGCTAAAGATGGGCTGTATCATTCTACTATTTTCACATTAAATCTTGAACCAATTGCAATAAGAGCTAAAGAAGCCAGTTCTAATGTAATTATGGAAAACTGCATAAGATGTCATAATCAAATTAATAACGAATTTGTAAAAACCGGTATGATAACTTTCACCGAAACCACTCAGGGCAAAGGTAAGGCATGCTGGGATTGTCATTCTACTGTAGCTCATGGTAAGCAGAGCAATATAGCTTCGACTCCGAATGCTATTGTGACTCCGCTTCCTGAATCGCCGGTTCCTGACTGGTTGAAAAAAATTATGTCTGAATAATACCCTTTAATCTAAAACCATGACGTTATGTTAAAGAAATTATCTGAATTTATTAATCGCAAACCTGTATGGGGTTGGATTATGTTTTTCTCAATAATGGCAGTTGTATTTGTAATTGGCTTGCTTGCTGCTACAATTACTGAACGTAGAGCAGAAATTGCCAGTATTTACAACAACAGAAAAGTTGAGATAAAAGATTTCGAATCTGACAGTGAAATTTGGGGTATAAATTATCCAAGGGAATATCAAACATGGAAGAAAACTGCTGATATGGACTTCTCAAGCAAACATTTAGGCAATCAGATATCTGATGTACTTGAACAAAGACCTGAAATGGTGGTTTTATGGGCCGGATATGCTTTTGCAATGGAATATGAAGCTCCGAGAGGCCACTTTCATGCAATTAATGATGTTAGAAAAACTTTGAGAACCGGTTCTCCGGAAAAGACTGAGGAAAATATTCAACCTGCAACTTGCTGGACTTGTAAAAGTCCAGATGTACCCAGAATGATGAACGAAATCGGAATTGAAGAGTTTTATTCAAAGAAGTGGTCTGAAATGGGAAACGAAATTACAAATTCAATCGGGTGTGCAGATTGTCACGATCCAAAAACAATGCAATTAACCATAACCAGACCGGCTTTAATTGAAGCTTTTCAGAGACAAGGAAAAGATATTAAAGATGCTACTGCTCAGGAAATGAGAACACTTGCATGTGCGCAATGTCATGTAGAATACTATTTTAAAGGTGATGGAAAATACCTGACTTTTCCCTGGGACAAAGGGTTTACTGTAGAAGATATTGAAAAGTATTACGACGAAACTGGTTTTACAGATTGGACACACAAATTGAGCAAGGCAAAAATGCTGAAAGCTCAACATCCAGACTATGAATTGTTCAGTCTTGGGCCACATGCAAAAAGAGGCTTATCTTGTGCTGATTGCCATATGCCATACAAGGTTGATGGTGGAATTAAATATAGTGATCATCAGGTAATGAGTCCGTTAAAAAACATATCAAATACTTGTAGAACATGCCATAATGATTCTGAAGAAAAATTGCGTCAATACGTTTATGAATACCAGGACAAAGCTCTTGAAATTAGAGACAGAGTAGAAACCGAGTTAGCCAAAGCACATATTATAGCATCATTTGCCTGGGAAAAGGGTGCTAAAGAGACTGACATGAAAGATGCATTAAATCTAATAAGGCAAGCTCAATGGAGATGGGATTTTGTTGTAGCAAGTCATGGAAGCACTTTCCATGCTCCGGTTGAATCTCAAAGGATACTGGCTCATAGTCTGGATAAGAGTATGCAGGCTCAACTTAAACTACAATCTGTTTTACATAAGTTGGGTGTTAATTATGAAATAAATCTTCCTGATATTTCAACAAAAGATAAGGCTCAAAAATATATAGGTCTCAATATGCAGGCTCTTAGAGATAAAAAAGAAAATTTCATGAACACAGTGGTTCCGTCATGGGTTAAAAAGGCTGAACAGGAGAGTTTGTAAATGACAGATCTAACAGAAAAAAAATCCCAGTGGTGGTCATGGCCATGGGGTTTCAGAGAAAATATAGCTATTGTAACTGGTATCTCATTAGTAGGATACCAGTTACAGTTGTTTACAGGTGAATTGAATTTTAGTATTTTCAAAAGTCCGGTTAATTATATACTACTTGCAATTACCATTATAACTGTGGTAGTATTTTCATTTATAAAGAACAATAAGGGTTTTAGATGGCTTTCAAGTGGTAAACTCAGTATTGTAAACATTGCTTTTTTAACATTTTTCGCTCTCATAATGGGCATTATCCCACAAATTAGCTCTGAGAATGATAGTAAAATATCCGGACTTGATAAAATCACACATTTTTGGCCCTTTGCCCTTGTTTACTTTCTTACAATAATAAATCTTACTGCTGTTGTTGTAAAAAGGATAAAATCTTTTACGATAAAAGATTACCCATTTTATTTGAATCATTTGGGCTTATTGATATTGCTTTCTTCTGCTGGCTTGGGGGCTTCAGATATGAAACGTTACGTAATGCATGTTGATGAAGGTAATACTGAGTGGAGAGTGTTAGATGAAAATGGTGCTTTTACAGAATTGCCGGTAGCTATTAAACTAATTGATTTTAAACTGATTGAATATACTCCAAAACTTGCAGTTATAAATAAAAAAAATGGAGAAGTATTACCAGTAAACAGACCAGAATTTTGGCAAATAGATACAGTCTCGAGAAAAACAATTTTATCTGGTTGGCAAGTAACTGTTTTAAAATATTATCATGATGCAGTCAGAAAAAACGATAGTACTTATTTACCAATAAATATGCCGGGATCTTGCCCTGCTGCGTTAATTTCAATTGAAATGAACGGAAAAACAGTTCAAGAAAGTGGATGGGTAAGCTGTGGAAACAATTACCAATTGTATATGACTGTAAATCTGAATGATACATTGTCTATAATAATGACAGAACCAGAACCTAAAGCATTTATTTCAGATATTATAGTTTTCACAAAAAATGGCAGGAAATATCAGAAAAGTCTGGAAGTAAATAAGCCCTTAAAAGCTGGAAGCTGGATGATATACCAGTTTGATTATGACAAGGCAAATGGGAAAGCATCAACGTACAGCATATTTGAACTTGTGTATGACAAGTGGTTGATTTTATCATACATAGGCCTTGTTATGACATTCATAGGATCAATTAGCCTGATGTGGAGAGGACAATTAAAAAATACAATTAAAGAATGAACGTCTGGGATGATTTTAATTTATTTGCCTATCCTACTTTGATAATGTGGGCAATTTCTATAGTATTGATACTTTTTAAAAAAGGACTCAAAATATCTTTGTTCTTAATTACTGGAGGGCTTATTGTTTTTGCATTTTATATTGTAATGCTCTGGATAAATCTTCAAAGACCACCAATGAGAACAATGGGTGAAACCAGATTATGGTACAGTTTTTTCCTGTCTCTTTTGGGTATTATTGTATATTCAAAATGGAAATATAACTGGCTATTAGCATATTCTGTTTTTGTTGCTTGTATTTTTATAATAATTAATCTGGTGAAACCCGAAATTCACTCAAAAACACTGATGCCTGCATTACAAAGTAAATGGTTTATACCTCATGTAATATCTTATATTGTGTCATACGCTTTATTAAGTGCTGCTGCTATTTCATCAATAACAATTTTAAAAGATTTCAAGAATACACCGGCAAACACTAAAAGAATTCAATTTACAGACAGTATTACTGTTATTGGTTTCGGACTTTTTATGGCCGGAATGTTAATGGGAGCATTATGGGCAAAGGAAGCCTGGGGAAATTACTGGTCATGGGATCCAAAAGAAACATGGGCATTTGCTACTGCTGGCGGTTATTTATTGTATATTCATTTGAGAATAACAGAAAAAAATCCACAAAGATTAACAATGTGGATTTTAATTATTTCATTTATTATGTTGATGATTACCTGGAAAGGGGTTTCATATTTACCTTCTGCACAAAACAGTATTCATCTGTATCAATAATTATTCGCTTATAAATAACCTCTTACTGGAGAACTCAGGATCGCATGTAAGGTTCACCTTAAGTTTTCTGAAACCTGCTTCATCTCCTGGCGTTGGTATGTGTGTTGAATGCATTTCACATCCTTTTAACTGCTTGAGGCATTCCAGAGCCATTTGAGCTGCAGGATTTGATATTGCACTTATAGCAAGTGCAATTAATGTTTCCTCTACATCCAGACTTACCATTTTTCCGTTCAAAAGATTTTTCTTTAAATGCGTTACAGAATCTATAATACTTTGAGGCAACAACCACATATTATCAGGCAATCCAGCCAAATGCTTGGTTGCATTAAGAATTAAGCTTGAAGACGCATGCAATAAAGGTGAGTTCTTTCCGGTAATAATAGTTCCGTCATGTAATTGTATTGCGGAACCGCAAAAAATGCCCTCATTACCTTTACCATTATCCTCTCCATCTTTAGCGGCTTCTCTGGCAGCTTTTACAACTACTCTATCCTCTTCGCTTGCTCCTACTTTATTCATTATTTCAATTGAACGATTTAATGTTTGTTTATCGCTCAATCCCATTGCATATTCAACAGCACACCTGAAATATCTCCTTATAATTTCCTGATGAGCAGCCTGACTAACAAATTCGTCATCAATTATACCTGCCCCTGCCCTGTTAACTCCCATATCTGTAGGAGACTTGTACATAGATACACCACCAGTTATCTTTTCAAGAATTCTCTTTAGTAAATTGAATGCTTCTATGTCACGATTGTAATTAATAGCGACTTTATTATAAGCTTTCAAATGATGCTCGTCTATCATTACCTCATCCCTTAAGTCTGCAGTAGCAGCCTCATAAGCAATATTCACCTTATGATCGATAGGAATATCCCAAATAGGAAAAGTCTCAAATTTAGCGTATCCGGCTTTTATACCGTTTTTGTAATCATGATATAAATTACACAAACAAGTTGCCAGTTTTCCGCTACCCGGTCCGGGGCCGGTAACAATAACTATTGGTTTTGTTGTCTTAATATATTCGTTAGCTCCGTAACCTTTATCGCTAACAATTGTATCAACATCAGTAGGATAACCTTCGGTAGGGTAATGAAGAATTACATTTAATCCCTTTAATTCGAGCTTATTTTTAAAGGCATTAGCTGCAGGTTGATTTTGATATCTTGTTATAACTACCGCTGCAACATTAATACCGTACCATCTTAAATCGTCAATACTCTTCAGAGCATCCAAATCGTATGTAATTCCAAAATCAGCCCTTATTTTATTTCTTTCAATATCTCCGGCATGAATACAAAGAATAACATCTATTTTATCTTTTAGCAGCTGTAAGAGTCTCATTTTCACATTTGGATCAAAGCCGGGTAATACTCTTGATGCATGATAATCATACAGAATTTTACCTCCGAATTCCAGATACAATTTATCATTAAATCTGCTCACCCTTTCCAAAATAGCAGCAGTCTGCTCTCTCAGATATTTCTCGTTGTCAAAACCAACCTTATTAGAATAATTCATTTTTTTCTTTGTATAATTCGGCAAAATTAATCAATTTGATTAAACAAATAAACAAAAAAAGAGCTGTCATTGAAGATTGCTCCCCTTTGACAGCTCTTTTTTTAATATTGTAATTCTCAATTATTCGATAACTGTATATAAAATTGTCAAACCGGCCATTACAATAGAGACCATACTCATCAATTTGATAAGAATATTCAATGAAGGGCCTGATGTATCTTTAAATGGATCACCAACAGTGTCACCGGTTACAGTTGCTTTATGAGTTTCAGAACCTTTTCCTCCAAGATTTCCTTCTTCAACATATTTCTTTGCGTTATCCCATGCACCGCCTGAGTTGGCCATAAAGATAGCTAAAACAAAACCTGTTGAAAGGCCACCCATTAGAAGACCCATAACTCCCGGAACACCAATAAAGAAACCAACCAATACAGGTACTAAAATTGCAAGAATTGAAGGAATCAACATTTCCTGTTGAGCACCTTTAGTTGAGATTTCAACACATCTCTTATAATCAGGAGTTCCTTCTCCGGTTAATATACCTTTAATCTCTGCAAACTGACGTCTAACTTCATCAACCATCTTACCTGCAGCACGTCCAACAGCCATCATAGTCATTCCACAGAACAAAAATGCCATCATAGCACCAATAAACATACCAGCAAGTACAAGCGGATTAATAAGGTTTATATTATAGAATACCATAAAATCTGAGAAGGTAGCCCTGGCAGTATCAATTACATTATCACCAACCTGCATTGTTGTTTGACCAATTCTAAGCATCGCTATTTTTATCTCTTCAATATAAGAAGCCAATAGAGCCAGAGCAGTTAAAGCCGCTGAACCAATAGCAAAACCTTTACCTGTAGCTGCTGTTGTATTTCCAAGAGAGTCCAAAGCATCTGTACGTTTACGTACTTCTTTACCTAATCCTGACATCTCAGCATTTCCTCCAGCATTATCTGCAATTGGTCCATAAGCATCAGTTGCTAAAGTTATACCTAAAGTTGATAACATACCTACTGCAGCAATACCAATACCATATAAACCTAAACCAATGTTATCAAGATTGTTTCCTGATGCAAGTAAGAAAGAAGCAACAATACCAAAAGCTACGATAACTACAGGAATTGCAGTAGATAACATACCTAGTCCGATACCATTAATAATTACAGTGGCAGGACCGGTTTTACCACTTTCAGCCAATCTTATTGTTGGCTTAAATGAATGAGAAGTATAATATTCAGTTGATTTACCAATAACAGTACCGACTACCAAACCAACAACAACACATGATCCAATTTGTAACCATGCTTCAATACCCAATAAATATAATATCAGATAAGCAGAACCAGCAATTAGTATTGAGCTTAAATTAATACCACGGTTAAGAGCAGACATTAGTTCTTTCATTGAAGCTCCTTCTTTAGTTCGTACAACGAAGATGCCTATTATTGATAAGAAAACACCAACTGCAGCAATAAGCATTGGAGCAATAACTGCCTTATATTGAAGTGTTACATCATTTGTAAATGCAAATGCTGAAGCACCTAATGCAGCTGTTGCAAGGATTGACCCTGCATAAGATTCGTAAAGGTCAGCACCCATACCGGCAACGTCACCAACATTATCACCAACATTATCAGCAATAGTAGCAGGGTTGCGTGGATCATCTTCAGGAATTCCAGCTTCTACTTTTCCCACAAGGTCTGCACCTACGTCTGCTGCTTTAGTATAAATACCACCACCAACACGAGCAAAAAGAGCCTGTGTAGAAGCACCCATACCAAAAGTAAGCATTGTTGTTGTTATAATATTTAGTTTATGCATTGGATCATCCATAAAATCATCAGTAAAATAATTCAGGATTAGATACCATGCAGAAATATCAATAAGAACCAAACCAACAACTACCAATCCCATTACAGCGCCACTTCTGAAGGCAATCTGTAAACCCTTATTTAATGAAGAAATTGCTGCATTAGCAGTACGTGCAGATGCGTTTGTTGCTGTTTTCATACCAAGATATCCTGCAAGTGCTGAGAAAAAACCTCCGGAAAGGAAAGCAACAGGAACCCATGGATTTTGCAGGTCAAACCCGTAGGCCATAATCGAAAAGATTATTACCATTACCAGAAAGACCATACCCACAACTTTATATTGTTGTTTAAGATAAGACATAGCTCCTTCACGAACAAATTGAGCTATAGTTTGCATTTTTTCATTACCCTCACTTGTCTTCATCATTTGTTTGTAGAAGTACCAAGCGAAAAGCAGAGCCACTAAAGCAGCGGCAGGGACAATCCAAAAAATCGGTGTAAGCATTTTTTAAATAGTTTAGATTAGGGTTAATAACAATTTTTATTTTTAAAAACCGGTCGTAAAAATAATTCTTTTATTTATTATATCTGTGTATAAATTATCACAATCCGGGTATTTTTTCAGTAAAAAAATCAGTAAAACAGCCTTTTTGCTAACAAAATATTAGAAAAAAGCTAAATATTAAAAATTCCAAATTTTCCATGCTTCTTTAGCCTGAAGATGCAGCATTTCCAAGCCATTTTTGATTGTTGCTCCATTTTCTTCGCCCAATCTAAGAAATTTGGTTTTGTCTGGATTATAAACAGCATCAAACAAGAAATGCCTCTTATCCAATTGTGAATAATCTAAAGGAGGACATGTGTCAAAATCAGGATTCATACCTAAAGGTGTAGTGTTTACAATAACATGATAATCGTTATAGTGACTACTATTTAATTCTTCATATGAAATGCAATCCACACCCGATGTCCTTGACACATAAAGTGTTTCTATATTTAATTGATTAAGACCAAATTTAACAGCTTTTGAAGCGCCTCCGGTTCCTAATATAAGAGCTTTTAAGTTTTCGTCACCCTTTTCTCTCATACTGTCTATATAAGGCCTTACAGATTCTCTGAAACCAAAAAGATCGGTATTATAACCTGTCAGCTCATTTTCCCCCAGGCTATTTTTGACTATCTTAATTACATTTACAGCACCTATCTCAGCAGCTTCAGTATTAATATTATTCAAAAAAGGCATTACAGACTGTTTATGTGGTATAGTGACATTCAAGCCTGAAATATCATTGTTTTTAATGATAAAATCTTTAAAAGAAGAAATATCCTCAATTGGGTATATCTCATAATATGCATCTATACCTTCTTTAGCAAATTTTTCATTAAACCATGGTTTTGAAAATGATTTTGTAAGAGGGTAACCTATTAAACCGAATTTTCTCATCAATTTAGTTAATTAGTTCATTGAAAATGCTCTCAGCATTTTTATCATTTACAGTTGCTTTCTTTAAAAAAGCATCAGCCAATTCAATATTACCTGTCTTTGAATAAGATAGCGCCAAAAACAACTCTATACTCGGATAATTATTATCAAATGAATATGCAAGCAAATAATACTCCAGAGCCTTATCAAATTTCTTATCATCAAAAGATAAATTTCCAAGTGAAACAAGCACATCCGGTTGATCTCCTTTAATAGTAAGAGATTTGTTATATGTAAGATATGCTTCGTCTTTTAAATCCATTAAAACAAGAAGATCTCCTAAATTAGTCCAAGTCTCAAAATAAGTATCACTAATCTTAAGAGCACAATCTATCCAGTTGAAACTACTTTTATGATCATCAAGTTCCATGTAACAAACAGCAAGATGATTGCAGGCATCTATATTGGCATTGTTCAATTCATATGCCTCTTTATAACATCTTATTGACTCTTCAAATAAACCAGCTTTTTCATATGATTCCCCTTCAAAAACATATATAGCATCACTTGGATCTTGTTGATTTAAGTCTTTATAAACCTTTGCTGCCTCTAAATATTTTTCTGAATTAAAAAGAGCATGAGCATACTGTAGCATAGCTAAATAGTCGTCAGGATTGATTGCTAATGCAAATTCATATGCATCTGACGCATTTAAAAAATCACCTGAATTAAAATATAACTGACCAAGATTAAACCATATTTCATTATAATATGGATTAATGTCAAGTACTTTCTTATACTTCTCTATTGCATTATGAGGTTCATTTAATTGCTCATAACAAAAAGCCATCTCTTCTAACAAAGAAATATCATCAGGCGAATGTCTTAAAGCATACTCTAAGAATTTTAAAGACTCTGTATGCATAGACATTTCTGATAGTATTGATGATATATCAATAGCTATGGTTACAATATCTGAGGATGTTTCTTTTATTAGTTGATTAAAGATTAACATTCCCTCCTGTTTTCTCTGAGAATTCAAATATATTTCTGCCTTCAAAAGCCTGACATCAACATCATTTTTCTCAGGTACTCTTTCAATAATTTTTAGAGCTCTGGCATAATTACCAATATCTGCATACAATGTAGCTCTTCTAATTAACAGAATACTATTGTCAGGATGTAATTTCAAACCCATTTCAATGACCTCAACAGACTCTTTTTCTTTGCCTATTGAGTGATAGAAATCTGAGATTTCTTCCAGCTCATCAACATCAAAATATCCGGGTCTGCCCTCTTCTAAAGACTGTTCATATCTGTTTATCAGTCCATCTATATCGAAAAAAGAGTCATCAAATACCATTAAGCTTTACTTTTTTTTATTTTTTTCTACCATTTTACTCCATGCATCTTTCAAAGAGACTGTTCTGTTGAAAATAAGATTATCTGGAGTAGAATCAGGGTCAATTGTGAAATATCCGACTCTCATAAACTGAAATTTATCAAATGGCTTTGATTCTTTTACGACAGGATCAATTTTTACATTCTTCAAGACCTTTAGAGAATCAGGATTAAGCATGTCAATAAAGTCCCTGTCTTTTTCTTCAGCAGGATTAGCAGTATCAAGTAGCCTGTCGTACAATCTAACCTCTGCATTAACACAATGATCTACAGTTAAATAGTTTATTGTACCTTTTACTTTTCGCTTAGCATCAGCCTGTCCTGATTTTGTTTCAGGAATATATTCACAATATATTGTATCAATTTCACCTTTATCATCTTTAGAGAATGAATTACATTTAACAATATATGCATTTTTCAATCTAACCTCGCGACCAGGAGACAATCTGAAATAATCTGCTGGTGCATCTTCCATAAAATCTTCTCTGTCAACAAACAACTCTCTTGAAAATGAAACAAGTCTGGTTCCTAAAGTTTTATCTTCCGGATTAATCTCTGTTTCATTCCATTCGACTTCACCTTCAGGATAATTCTCAATTACTAATTTTACAGGATTAAGAACTGCACTTACCCTTGGAGCTATTTTATTTAAATGTTCTCTTACGCTATGTTCGAGAAGACTAATGTCAATTACACCATCAAACTTGGTATATCCGATTTTATCTATGAAGCTTCTTATTGATTCAGGTGTGTATCCCCTCCTTCTTAAACCACAAATTGTAGGCATTCTGGGATCGTCCCACCCGGACACCTTACCCTCTTTAACAAGCTGCAGCATTTTTCTTTTGCTCATAACCATATATGTTATGTTCAACCTGTTAAATTCTATCTGTCTTGGTCTGTAATCGTTTTCTCCTTTTAAAAGATCTACAAAATAATCATATAAAGGTCTGTGTACCTCAAATTCCAAAGTACAAAGTGAATGAGTTATTCCTTCAAAGTAGTCACTTTGACCATGAGCAAAGTCATATAAAGGATAAACATTCCATTTATCACCAGTTCTGTGATGACTCATTTTTAAAATTCGGTACATCAAAGGGTCTCTGAAGTGCATATTAGAATGTGACATATCAATTTTAGCCCTTAAGACTCTGGTTCCTTCATCAAATTCACCAGCCTGCATTCTGTTAAAAAGATCTAGATTTTCTTCAATACTTCTGTCTCTGTAAGGACTATTTATTCCGGCTGAGGTTGGAGTACCTTTTTGTTTGGCTATTTCTTCAGCAGACTGATCATCAACATATGCATAACCTCTTTTAATAAGATCAACAGCAAAATCAAAGAGTTTTTCGAAATAATCGGAAGCATAGTAAAGATTATCCCATTGAAATCCCAGCCACCTTATATCTTCCATTATTGAATCGACATATTCAACATCTTCTTTAACCGGATTTGTATCATCAAATCTCAAATTGCAGGTACCACCATACTCTTTTGCAATACCAAAATCGAGACAAATAGCCTTTGCATGACCAATATGCAGATAGCCGTTTGGTTCTGGTGGGAAGCGGGTTGCTATTCTGCCATTATTCTTACCTTCTTTCAAATCGTTTACTACAATCTGCTCAATGAAGTTTAAAGTTTTAATATCGCTCATGAAAATATTGCTATTATGATTAAACATCTTATTTTTGTAATGCAAAAGTACTCAGAAATACGGCATAATTCAAAAAAACAGAACTCAATATTAGTTTTATATATAATGTGAAAGTTGTGTTTTTTAAAAAAATTGACAAAATTTTGCTTTTTATGCCTTTTTTTGCCAAAAACATGTTTTATAATATGTTTTTTTATTTTGTCGGTTGTGAAAAAAGGTGAATCTTTGCTGCCGTTAACCTAATACAATCTTTTTTACCTTAAGAACTAATACCTATTGAAAACCTACAAAAAGGCCGCTTTGTGAAAAGCGGCCTTTTTGATTTCTATAATTCTGCTAAAATTTTTAACTTATTTAAATTTTATAAGGCTAATAAATGTTAAGAATGTAAATAGTCAAAATATTAGTTTGACTGTTTTGAATATTATTTTCATTCTTAAATTAATCGGTTAACTTTGCTCAGCAAAAAAAAATTTCTAAATTTATGCCTTTTATAGCATCTATTTCCAAATAGACTTTATTCAACTTAATATATTAAATTTATAGAACATGGAATTAGGTAAATTCAGTATCGGTATCGGTGACAGATTTTCACATGAAGGTGTTGCTCAGTTAAGAGCAGTTATTAAAGCAAATGCATCAGGTCTTGACATTAGCCCGGTTTGGAATAAATCAAACCGCGAACATCAGATTGTACATTCACATCCTGAAGATGTAAGAAAAGAAGCAGATGCAGCAGTAGCGACTCTTGGTTTCAAAGGAAAATACTTTGTTGATGCAGACCACATCAACATGAGTACAGTTGCTCCATTCGTTGATTCATCCGACTTTTTCACACTTGATGTTGCCTCATTTATTGGCAAAGAAAGTAAACCGGAAGATGTAAAAGCATTTGTAGAATCATGCAGTAAATACAAAGGAAATCTTCAGATTCCCGGCATTGAAAAACCTCTGGAAGTTACAACAGAATTACTTGAAGTTGTTGCAAATAAGTTTTTAGCTGCTACAGCTCAGGCTGCAGAAATCTACAACTTCCTTAAAGAAAAAAAGGGAGAAGGAAATTTTATAACTGAAGTATCAATGGATGAAGTGGAAACCCCACAAACACCAGTTGATATGTTGTTTATTTTAAAAATGCTTGCTGACAAGGGTGTACCTGCTCAAACTATAGCACCAAAATTCACCGGACGTTTTAATAAAGGTGTTGATTATAAAGGCGACGTTGAACAGTTTGCAAAAGAATTTGAAGAAGACGTATTAATACTTGACTACGCTATTAAAGAATTCGGATTACCAGAAGACTTAAAATTAAGTGTTCATTCAGGTAGTGACAAGTTTTCAATATACCCTGTAATGGCTGACATTATTAAAAAATACAATAAGGGTCTACATTTAAAAACTGCTGGAACCACATGGCTTGAAGAAGTTATTGGTCTTGCTGTTGCAGGAGGCGAAGCTCTGGAAGCAGCAAAAACAATATACATAAATGCATTAGGCAGAAAAGAAGAATTATGTGCTCCATATGCAGATGTTATTGAGATTGATGCAGATCAGTTGCCAAGCGCAGAAGAAGTTAAAACATGGTCAAGTGAAAAATATGCAAATACACTAAGACACATACCAGGAAATTCTGATTATAACGCAAACTTCCGTCAGTTAATTCACGTTGGTTACAAAGTTGCATCTGAAATGGGAACAGGATACACCGACTTGTTGAAGAAATACTCAGACATTGTTGGAAGCTGTGTAGAAGAAAATATCTACGAAAGACATTTCAAGAGACTTTTCAGTCTATAATATTATAAAAGTCGGGGACTCCTACCCGACTTTTAACTTAAATAACAACTCTTATATAACGTAAAAAAACAACTAGTTATATGAAAAATTTTATGGATGAAAATTTCATGCTCGACAATGAAGTTTCACAGCAACTATATCATGATCACGCAAAGAAGTTGCCTATAATCGACTATCATTGCCACCTTAATCCCGAATTTATAGCAAAAGATAGAAAATTTGACAATCTTGGTCAAATATGGCTGGAGGGAGACCATTACAAATGGAGAGCAATGCGTACCAATGGCATTGATGAAAAATTCTGCACAGGCAAAAACACAAGCGATTGGGAAAAATTTGAAAAATGGGCTTACACTGTTCCTTACACAATGAGGAATCCACTTTATCACTGGACACACCTGGAGCTGAAAACTGCATTTGGAGTAGATAAAATCTTAAAACCTGAAACCGCTAAGGAAATATTCGAAGAATGTACAGAAAAACTTCGTACACCAGAGTATTCAGCCAGAGGTTTAATGAAAAAATTTAATGTCGAAACCGTATGTACAACAGACGACCCTATCGACTCACTGGAATACCATATAGCATTAAAAAATGAAGGGTTTGAAGTCAAGGTTTTACCAACCTGGAGACCTGATAAAGCAATGGCAGTTGAAAATCCTGCTAGCTTCAAAGCATATATAGAAAAGCTATCTGAGGTTTCAGGAGTAAGTATTTCTAAATTTTCTGATGTATTAGAGGCATTACAAGTTAGACACGATTTCTTCGCAAGTGTTGGTTGTAAGTTAAGTGACCACGGTATAGAAGAGTTTTATGCTGAAGATTACACTCAATCTGAGATAGACAATATATTCCTTAAAGTCTTCGGTGGGAAAGTATTATCTAAAGAAGAGATTTTAAAATACAAATCAGCCATGATGTATGAGTTTGCTATTATGGACCACAAGAAAAACTGGACACAACAGCTGCATTATGGTGCGATAAGAGATAATAATTCCAGATTATTTTCATCTCTGGGACCTGACACTGGTTTTGATTCAATTGGAGACTTTACTGTTGCCAAATCAATGAGTAAATTTCTTAATAAACTTGATACTTCAAATCAACTAGCAAAGACAATCATATACAATCTCAACCCAAGAGATAACGACATGATTACCACTATGCTTGGAAATTTTCAGGATGGTACAGTTGCCGGTAAGATACAGTTTGGTTCAGGATGGTGGTTTTTAGATCAAAAAATTGGCATGATAAATCAGATGAATTCATTGTCAGTTCTTGGTTTGTTAAGCCGCTTTGTTGGAATGTTGACAGATTCAAGAAGTTTCTTGTCATACCCAAGACATGAATACTTCCGTAGAATTATGTGTAACCTGATAGGTACAGATGTTGTAAACGGAGAACTTCCTGCAAGCGAATTAGATTTTATTGGTAAGATGGTTGAAGGAATATCGTATAATAATGCAAAAGAGTTCTTCAAATTCTGATCTTATTTGATTTTTATACATTAAACGTCATAAATTACACCTATTAAGCATAGGTGTAATTTGTTGTGTTTTAAAATTTTTGTGTTTATTTGCATCACGAAAAAAATAATTGTTTTCTTATGAGTAAAAAAGTTGTAACTTTTGGAGAGATTATGCTAAGGTTAGCCACACCAGGCTATGAAAGGTTTTCACAAGCAACAAGCTTTACCGCTACATTCGGAGGTGGAGAAGCAAACGTTGCGGTTTCACTTGCCAATTATGGTTTAGATGCTGAGTTTATTACACGCATGCCTAAAAATGACATTGCTCAGTCCTGCCTTATGAATTTACACAAATACGGTGTCAGCACTAAAAATGTGTTATTCGGCGGAGATCGTTTAGGTATTTATTTTTTAGAAACCGGCGCAGTTGCCAGAGCAAGTAAAGTAGTTTATGACAGAGCCAATTCATCTATTGCCGATATCAAACCGGGAATGATAGACTGGAAAGAAGTATTAAAAGGTGCTGATTGGTTTCATTGGACAGGTATTACTCCTGCTCTTTCACAAGGAGCTGCAGATGCATGTCTTGAGGCAATTAAAGCTTGTAATGAAATGGGAATTACGGTTTCAACAGACCTTAACTACAGAAAAAATCTTTGGAAATACGGAAAAAAAGCATCAGAAGTAATGCCTGCACTTGTTGAAGGTTGTGATGTTATTTTAGGTAATGAGGAAGATGCTGATATGGTATTTGGCATCAAACCTGAAGGTTTCGAAGTAGAGCATACAGGCGGTGAAGTAAATGCAGCTGAATTTGAATCTGTATGTACTCAGTTAATGAAAAGATTTCCAAGAGCAAAAAAAGTAATTATTACATTACGTGGCTCAATTAATGCCAATCACAATACCTGGGGAGGTGTTTTATATTCAGATGGAAAGCTTTATCAATCAAAGAGATACGATATTACTCATATCGTTGACAGAGTTGGTGGCGGTGATTCATTCATGGGTGGACTTATCTATGGATTGTTAACATATACTCAGGACGATCAAAAAGCTCTTGAATTTGCTGTTGCAGCGTCATGCCTGAAGCATACAATTTATGGCGATTTCAATTTAGTTAGTGTTGATGAAGTAGAAAAACTAATGGGAGGTGATGCTTCAGGCAGAGTCTCAAGATAATATTTAAAAAATGGCTAGATTTAATAAAATTCAGGTCTTACAGACAATTTCATCGACTGCAGTTGTACCAGTATTCTATCACAAAGATGTTGAAGTTGCAAAAAATGTTTTGAAGGCATGTTATGAAGGTGGTATTCGTGCATTTGAATTCACTAACAGAGGCGACTTTGCTCAGGAAGTATTTGCTGAACTAGTGAAATATGCAGCTAAAGAATGTCCTGAAATGATAGTTGGTATAGGTTCAATAGTTGACCCTGCAACAGCTGCATTATACATTCAACTAGGTGCGAACTTTGTTGTTGGTCCGCTTTTCAATCCTGAAATTGCTAAAATCTGCAATAGAAGATTAATCCCTTATGCACCTGGTTGCGGATCGGTTTCTGAAATTGGTTTTGCACAAGAAGTTGGATGTGATCTTTGCAAAGTATTCCCTGCTGGTAATGTAGGTGGTCCTTCTTTTGTGAAAAACATAAAAGGCCCGATGCCATGGTCTATGTTGATGGTTACAGGTGGTGTTGAGCCAACTGAAGCAAATTTAACAGCATGGATTAAAGCCGGAGTTACTTGCGTAGGAATGGGATCAAACTTATTCCCTGCTGAGATCTTAGCATCAAAAAACTGGGAAGAAATTACAAAAATGTCAAAAAGTGTAATAGACATTATAAATAAAGCTAGAGTATAACCTTTAAAACTACTATGGGAAAATTTAATGAGACAATGACAAACTACAGGTGGACCATCTGTACTTTACTGTTTGCGGCGACTACGATTAATTATCTTGATCGTCAGGTATTATCACTTTTGCAGCCAATGCTTGCAGAAGAGTTTCACTGGACAGATAGTGACTATGGAACAATAAC
>CAZFUO010000026.1:0-5591 GCA_964522065.1 uncultured Bacteroidales bacterium
GGAGATCAGCCTGAAGCCATAAGGCAATTAACTGAAGGGATTTTGTCCGGCCAAACTTTTCAGACTCTCCTTGGAGTAACCGGATCGGGTAAAACATTTACTATAGCCAATGTTATAAAAGAGATACAGAGGCCTACATTAATTTTAAGCCATAACAAAACTCTTGCAGCTCAATTATATAGTGAATTCAGAGGTTTCTTTCCTAATAATGCCGTCGAGTATTATGTTTCATATTATGATTATTATCAACCTGAGGCGTATCTGCCTATAACAGATACATATATTGAAAAAGATCTTGCTATAAATGAAGAGATAGAAAAATTAAGACTTTCTGCTACTTCGTCTCTGCTTTCCGGAAGAAAAGATGTTATAGTGGTTTCTTCGGTATCATGTATTTATGGTATTGGTAATCCTGAGGATTTTAATAAAACTATTGTTGAGATACACAGAGGAATGAAATTAGACAGAAATGTCTTTTTAAGAAAGTTGGTTGATATAATCTATTCACGAAATGAGGTTGAGCTGACTCATGGTACTTTCAGGGTTAAAGGCGATACTGTTGATATTTTTCTTGCTTATGCTGATAAAATATTGAGAGTTAGTTTTTGGGGTAATGAAATTGATGATATTGAACTTATTGACCCTATGACAGGGAAAAAAGAGGCAAGTGTAGATGAGTATCGTATTTATCCGGCTAACCTTTTTGTTACAAGTAAAGATAAAATAGACAGAGCTATTCAGGAAATAATGCATGATATGGCTTTACAGGTAGAATATTTTAATTCTGTTGGTAAAGAATATGAAGCAAACAGATTGCAGGAAAGAGTTTCATATGATGTTGAGATGATTAAAGAGCTTGGTCACTGTTCGGGAATAGAAAACTATTCAAGATATTTTGACGGAAGAAAACCAGGTGACAGGCCTTTTTGTTTGCTCGATTTTTTCCCATCTAATTTTCTGTTAGTTATTGACGAAAGCCATGTTACTTTGCCACAGATAAGGGCAATGTGGGGCGGCGATCATGCCAGAAAACAAAATCTGGTAGAATATGGCTTCAGACTTCCGGCTGCGATCGACAACAGACCTCTGAGTTTTGATGAATTTGAAAGTATTGAAAAACAAGTGGTTTATGTTAGTGCAACTCCGGGAGATTTTGAACTTGAAAAAACTGAAGGAGTATACGTTGACCAGGTTATCAGGCCTACAGGTTTGCTTGATCCGGTTATTGAAGTCAGACCTACAAAAAATCAGGTTGACGATTTGATGGAAGAAATCAGAATAAGGTCTGAAATAAATGAAAGAATACTTGTAACCACATTAACAAAAAGAATGGCTGAAGAATTGTCATCTTTTTTTGATAATGCCGGTATAAAGTGTAATTACATTCACTCAGATGTTGATACTCTGGAAAGAGTGAAAATCATGGACGATTTACGTAGTGGCATTTATGATGTTCTGATTGGGGTAAATCTTTTAAGAGAAGGGTTGGATTTGCCAGAGGTTTCATTGGTTGCAATTCTGGATGCAGACAAAGAAGGATTTTTGCGAAACCACAGATCGTTGACTCAAACTGCAGGTCGTGCTGCAAGAAATCTGAATGGTAAGGTTGTAATGTATGCAGATAAAATAACTGCCAGCATGAAACGAACTATGGATGAGACAAATCGCAGAAGAATTAAACAACAGGCTTACAATGAAAAGCATGGCATTACTCCTACTGCTATCATTAAGGAAAGATCTTCTGCTCTTGGCACATAATCAAGACCAATAGAACCAGTAAAGTAGCTGACCCTGTTTTATTGAAAATGAATAAACAGCAACTTACTAAGTCTATTGATAAGACCCGTAAGTCCATGTATGAAGCAGCAAAGCGGCTCGATTTTCTCGAAGCCGCTCAGTACCGTGATGAATTAATAAAATTAGAATCCTTACTTTCAGAATCTGAATCCTAGAGAAACATTTACATTTGTTTTCTTTGTATCTACGTCAGCATACTTCTTCTGACTATGTGCAGCAGAATCGAAGAAATTAAAAAATGATTCAGCTGAGTTTTGTTCAATAAGAGCAACGTCAAAAAAGAAAGATCCTGTACGATAACCTATTCCAAGAGAAGCATATCTTGTACCACCATCAAATGAATAATATGGAGCGGTTCCGGCAGTATAAAATTCTTCATTTTTACTTTTTGCATCTTTTTCATACGAAGATTGATACCAGGCAGTACCTGCTCTTAGACTTACATTATCGTTTAATCGGTATTCACCTCCTAATCTGAAGTTTTTAGTATCTCTGGCGCGATATTTTATATCATTATTGGTATCAACGTAAGGCACACCATTTTGAGACTTCAAAGCTGATTCGCGATAATCAACAAGATCCCAATCCATGCTTATAAGTCCCTTGCTTCCAAACTGATAAGCCAAACTATAAACCAGGCGACTCGGAGTAACTAACTGATAGTTGGTATAACCTTCATCAACACGGGCAAAATGATCAGTATTACCTTTTTCGTCAAGAATGCCTGTTGAAGACATAGAGGCGCCATATGTATCAGTAAGATAATAGTAAGTGGGTGAATGCATTGCAAAACCAAATCTAAGATTTGTAATTGGTCTGATTATTGCGCCAAGTTTAGCATTTACACCCCTGCCATCAGTAATCATCGCGTTGTTAAGTTGAAAACTAAATAAGTCATCAGAAGAGGATCTCTCTCTGTAATCACTCATTAGTTCATACTTAAGATGCTGAAAATTGACTGATACACCAACATATAAGAAATGTGCCCAGTTTGCTCCAAGTGAAAAATTCCATTCATCTATGCCTCCCCTTTCCTGGAAGTATAAATCTGAATTCATCTTTTCACCATCCTGAAGAACAGATGTATATCTGCCGTCAGCTTCTCTATTTATTAAATAATTCTCATAGGAAAGAAAACCTAAATCTACAAGCTTTGTTGGATCAACATTATTACCTAAAGTCTGGCATACCCTGTCAAGAAGTGATGAATTTCTCTCATCACCATAAATAGCCATATTTCTGTTATAATCTTTCAGTCTGTTATATGAAATTCCAAAGTTAAAATTAGAAATTCCAGTGTTACTGTTTGTTCTGAAAGAGCCTACATAACCTACGTTATTAAGGTTAAAGTTTATATTGCTGTCAAAAGCTTCACTACCTGCAAGATTTGCATTAGTTTCTGTTTTAGTGAAAAAAGGAGTAAAAGTTAGCTCAGAGCTACGATAAACAGCAATACCTGCAGGATTTAAACCGACAGAAGAAATATCACCTCCCAGGGCACCAAAAGCACCAGACATAGAAACATATCTTGCACTACCGGTAATATCAGTTTGAGAATACTTCATTGCGTCATATTCCCCTTGAGCCATAAGGCCGGAGCAAATAAGAATAAAAGCAGTAAGTATTAAATTATTTTTCATATGACTTCAATTAAAATTTATTTATAATCTTCACGTACAATACTTTATAATAATTATCTGCGACCACCTGAACTACCTCCTGACGAACCACTTCTTGAGCCACCTGAATAACTTGAAGAAGACGATGACGATGACGAAGAAGGACTTGAATAAGACGATGAAGATGAACTAGGAGCTGTATATGTCGATGAAGACGATGAACTGCTTGGTGTTGAAGAATATGAAGAACTTCTGCTTGAACTTGATGATGAAGGTGTTGTAACAGTAGATCTTTGACTGCTTGTACCTGTTCCGGTACGTGTACTTTGATAAGTGGTACCAGTTCTTGTAGATGTAGAAGAACTACTGCTATTTACGCTACTACTTCTGCTACTACCGCCTGTATATTCATTTCTTGTTGATACACTGCTGCCTGTTCTTGTTGAAGCATTGTTTCCTGTTCTGGAAGAAACACTAGAACCTGTTCTGGAAGAAACATTTCCTGAAGAATTTCTTACTGAAGTACTGCTGTTAACTCTTGAAGAAGTACCAGATTGCCTTGTAGTTGTACTTCCGGATCTAGATGAAACCGTATTGCCACTTCTACCAGCAGTACTGTTCAAGTCTCTTGAACCGTTAAATGCACCACCAGACATACGAGTAGTAGAACCTCTCTGTGAAGCATTTCTTGTTCCATCTGCATAAGCAGAACCTCCGTTTACTCTTGTTCCATAACTACCAGTAGCTCTGGAACCTGTAGAACGTCCACTACCATTATTTGCAATAAATTCTCTGTGATCTCTTGTCAGTTTGTTAATATTTCTGGAGTAATGTCCCCATTGTGTATTACTGTTACCACTCCAACCACCATTATAATAATTCCAGTGATGGCCATAATAACCTGAATTATATCCATAAGAATATCCCCAGTAAGGATCATAATAACCATAACCCCAGAATGGATCCCATCCCCAGTTTAACTGATAATGCCAGGGACTGTAATAACCTCCCCAATTCCAGCCCCAATGACTATAATACCATGGGTCGTAATATCCGTAAGGATAGGTCCATCTTGACCAATATCTTCCATAAGATGGATAATAATATCTGTCATAATACCATGGACTCATCCACCAGGATGATAAATCATCTATATAATAAATGTCAATATCAGAATTATCTGATAGATAAATATTAAGGTATTCACCATCAGTTATATGTGTAGTAAATTTTGGATTATGAAAACGTCTGATTCTTTCAGAATACTCAAAAGCTTCCTGAGGTTCGCCTTCAGCAATGTATTCATCTTCATAAATAGTATCTTCATAACTGTTGTCAGAAAACTGACGATTATACTCATCAATATTTCTTAAATCAGTTACTTTGAGTTTACCGGACTTATCATGAATCCTAATATTAGACTCATTAGCATTATCACGGTCATAAATCATTTCTTCTTCGGCAACAACTTCTTTTTCATAAGAAACTTGCTTAGCTTTGTCTTTTTTAGGATTATAATATAAATCATCCTCATAATAAGTAGACTGCGCTCTTACTGATGTAAAAACAAAGGCCGAAAGTGCTGTTAATAACAAGAGTCTGGTTTTCATAGCAATGTGTATTACTGTTATTCCTACAAATATATTACAATTTTATCTCTTTATACATTAGACTATTTTTATTGAGATATGTTACATCCGGTTTAATGTATTTATTGACTTTTAACGTGCAATAATTGACAAATATGGATTAAATTCAAAAAAAAACCGGTGAATCGTTAACATCACCGGTTTTTTTTATTGATTTTTAACTAATTATAATCACTTAGCTTGCTCAAGCATTAACGTTTTTGTAGGTTGATCACAAACTTCTGTTGGACCAAAATACTGAATAGGACCAGGATATACATAACTTGTATGAGCAGCCCATGCAGCACGTTTGGCAGCAAAAGTTTTAAATGGAGCACCATTAAGATCTACCAAAGCCTTCTGAATAACTGGTTTCATTTCTCCATGACGTCTCTCCATATTCATCATCATAGTAATAGGTACACCACCAGCAATCCATTCAGATGCAGGAGCAGTTGTATTTCTTACAGATGACATATAACCGGTTTTACCGAAACCAGCTAGTCCTGCTGCAGTATATCCTAATGAATAACAGTAATCTGCATCA
>CAZFUO010000026.1:5601-19084 GCA_964522065.1 uncultured Bacteroidales bacterium
AATTAGATGGTGCAGCACATCTGCCTTCATATCCAAAGAAATGTGTCTGTGTAGCAAAACTACCAACGAATTTTCCTTCTTTTTTCCATTGCGCAAGCTTTACTCCTACCATTTCTGCAAGTAATTTTTCTGTTTCAATCAATGAAACCTGAACATTACCGTGTGGGTCACGATCGAGTGTTAATTGTTTAGCAACTCCTTCTGGAAGTGAAGCATAAATTTCGGAGTTTTCCTTGCTAAGCATTTTAATGATGTAATTACGTTTTTCAGATTGTCTGATCAATTCAAATTCATCTTTGTGTGAAGCAAGAAAGTCGTTTAGTTCAGAAATCAGTTTTTTCATTGCAGGAATAAACTCAATTACACCTTCAGGTATTAAAACTGTACCAAAATTATTTCCCATCTCGGCACGTTTTGCAACTGCCTTAGCTATATCTGTTACAAGGTCATCGAGTGATAAACCTAAAGATTCAACTTCTTCTGAAATAATACAATAATTAGGTTGTACCTGTAAAGCACATTCAAGTGCAATGTGAGATGCCGAACGACCCATTAATTTTATAAAATGCCAATATTTTCTGGCAGAATTACAATCTCTTTGAATATTACCAATTACTTCGGAATAAACTTTGCAAGCAGTATCAAAACCAAATGATGTCTCAATCCAGTAATTCTTAAGGTCACCATCAATTGTTTTTGGACAACCTAAAACCTGAACTCCTGAATTAATTGATGCATAATACTCTGCCAAAACACATGCATTTGTATTTGAATCGTCACCTCCTATTATAATTAATGCTTTAATATCCAAAGCCTTAAGAATAACAAGACCTTTATCGAATTGTTCTTTACTTTCAAGTTTTGTACGACCTGAACCAATTATGTCAAATCCACCTGTATTACGATATTCATCAATAATATCAGATGTCAACTCCATATAATTATGATCTACAAGTCCACCCGGACCTAAAATAAAACCAAATAGTCTTGATGAAGGATTCAGACTTTTAATACCATCAAAAATACCTGCTATTACATTATGACCACCCGGAGCCTGACCTCCTGACAAAATCACACCTACATTAATAGGATCATATTTCAACTGTTCAGTTCCCGGTTCGAAAACCACTACAGGCAAACCATAGGTATTAGGGAATAATGCCTTAATTTCTTCCTGATTAGCAACTGATTCAGTATTCTTACCTTCTACAATTTTAACAGTTCCCTGTAAAGAAACAGGCATTTTTGGCTTATAGGCAGCTCTTGCTATCTGTAATGCACTTTTTGTCGTTTTCATATAGTTTTTTTGGTTATTTTGAAATCCTGCGCAAATTTCGTGATTTTTTTTTACAAAATGAAACGAATCAATGCCCTAAGTGAAATTAAGATATATTTTTTTTTGTATTTTTGTGCGGCTTTACAAAAATTAGCCTGATTTCGACTATTGTATTGTAATTCAATTGAATATATTGATATTTTAAATATTTTCATTACCAAAAACAAATTAAAATGATTTATTCTCACGAAGTACAACAGATGTGTTGTGTTAAAAAAGGAGCAGATCACGGATCAGCCCCGATACCCCAGGAGGGTAAATGGGTTAAAGCCAGAGAAGTGAAAGACATTTCAGGTTTGACACATGGTGTGGGTTGGTGTGCACCACAACAGGGAGCATGTAAGCTTACCCTTAATGTTAAAGACGGTGTTATTCACGAAGCATTGGTTGAAACCATTGGTTGCTCAGGTATGACACATTCTGCAGCAATGGCATCAGAAATTTTACCGGGAAAAACTATTCTTGAAGCATTAAATACAGACCTTGTATGTGATGCTATCAATACAGCTATGCGTGAGTTGTTCCTGCAAATAGCTTACGGTCGTACACAATCTGCTTTTTCAGAAGGAGGCCTGCCTATTGGTGCCGGTCTTGAAGACCTTGGAAAAGGTTTAAGAAGTCAGGTAGGTACTATGTACGGTACTTTAGCTAAAGGAACCCGTTATCTTGAAATGGCAGAAGGATATTGCAGCAGACTTGCACTTGATGCTGAAGATCAAGTAATTGGTTACGAATTTGTTCACCTTGGCAAATTTATGGATGAAATCAAAAAAGGTACAGATGCAAACGAAGCTTTAAAGAAGGTAACTTCTAGTTATGGCCGTTTTGCCGAAGGTGTTAAATATATTGATCCACGTCACGAATAATAAAGGAGGAAAATACAATGGCATTATTTGAAAGTTACGAACGCAGAATTGATGCAATCAATGCTGTATTAAATGAAAATGGTATTTCAGGTCTTGAAGAAGCCAAATCCATTTGTCAGGCCAAAGGAATTGATCCTTATACAATTTGTGAAGAAACCCAACCAATTGCATTTGAAAATGCAAAATGGGCTTACGTTGCAGGTGCTGCAATTGCTATTAAGAAAAATGCAAAAAATGCTGCTGAAGCTGCTGAGATGATTGGTATTGGTCTTCAGGCTTTTTGTATTAAGGGTTCAGTTGCAGACGATCGCAAAGTTGGTATCGGTCACGGAAATCTTGCAGCTATGCTGCTTCGCGATGAAACCAAATGTTTTGCTTTCCTTGCAGGTCACGAATCTTTTGCAGCTGCTGAAGGTGCAATTAAGATTGCTGAGAAAGCAAACAAAGTAAGAAAAGAGCCACTTAGAGTTATTCTGAATGGACTTGGTAAAGATGCAGCTATGATTATCTCCCGTATTAACGGCTTTACTTATGTTCAGACTGAATTTGACTATTACACAAGCGAACTTAAAGTAGTTAAAGAATATCAGTATTCAACAGGACTTCGTGCAAAAGTAAAATGTTATGGTGCTGACGATGTACGTGAAGGAGTTGCAATTATGCACAAAGAAGGAGTTGACGTATCTATAACAGGTAATTCAACAAATCCTACACGTTTCCAGCATCCAGTTGCAGGTACTTACAAAAAAGAATGTAATGAATTAGGCAAGAAGTATTTCTCTGTTGCATCAGGTGGTGGAACAGGTCGTACTTTGCACCCTGATAATATGGCTGCCGGTCCAGCTTCTTATGGTATGACTGACACTATGGGACGTATGCACTCAGATGCACAATTCGCGGGTTCTTCATCAGTTCCGGCTCACGTTGAAATGATGGGATTCCTTGGAATGGGTAACAACCCAATGGTAGGTGCTACTGTTGCTGTAGCAGTTGCAATTGAAGAGTCAATGAAAAAATAAGGACTTATTTATAAAAAAGGGGCTGTCTCACTATTATAATGAGACAGCCTCTTTTGCTTTTTATACTCAGACAGAAGTTGAGTTTGTGAGTTTATAAACTTATCAACCAATATTTACTGTTCTTTATCAGGAAGATATTTTTGTAAAAGTAAAATTACTGCATAAAAAATAAGCATAAATACAAATACTCCGACTATACCAATGCCTGTTATCTCTAAGGCTGATTTAATTATATCATTCATAGCTTTAATTTTTATAAGAATAAAGGAACCAGGGATAGTATAATACCTCCTACAACTACAGAACCTATCTGACCACCCACGTTAGCACTAACTGCAGGCATCAATAAATAATTAGTAGGATCTTCTTTTTGCCCCATAGAGTGAATAACTCTTGCCGACATTGGAAATGCAGAAATGCCACAAGCGCCAATCATTGGATTAATTTTCTTCCCTTCAGGCAAAAATACATTCATAAGTTTAGCAAAAATAACGCCTCCGAAGGTATCAAAAATAAAGGCAACCAAACCTAAAGCAATTATTGCAAGTGTATCTATCCTTACAAATCTTTCTGCAGTCATAGTACTTGCTATTGTAATACCAAGTAAAATTGTTACTAAACTTGCAAGTTCGTTTTGAGCAGAAAGTGAAAGTTTATTTAATACGCCACATTCGCGAATTAAATTTCCAAACATCAAAAAACCAATCAATGCAAGTGATGATGGAGCAATGATGCCTGCTACAATGGTTACAACTATAGGAAATGCAATAAGAGCAGGCCTGGAAACTTTCTTACCACCGGTTATCTGCATTCTCATCAATCTCTCTTTCTTACTGGTCAGCATTCTTATTATTGGAGGCTGAATAATCGGCACCAAAGCCATATAAGAATATGCGGCTACCGATATCGGGCCAAGTAAGTTTGGTGCAAATCTTGACGCAACAACAATTGATGTAGGTCCGTCGGCTGCACCAATTATACCAATTGAAGCTGCCTCTTTCAAATCAAAACCAATTAATGTCGCAAAAATCATTGTCATAAAAATTCCAAACTGTGCCGCTGCACCAAACAGCAATAAATGAGGTCTTTGAAAAAGAGGTGTAAAATCGATCATTGCACCTATTGCTATAAAAATAAGCAAAGGAAAAATCTCAGTTGCAATACCTGCATTAAAGAAAACTGATAATACACCTTCTAAAGCTTCACCTGTTGCAGGGTCAATTTGTGAAATAGCCGAAGAAAAAGGAATATTCACAAGAATTGCACCAAAGCCCATTGGCAATAAAAGAGTTGGCTCGTAGTTTTTTGCAATGGCAAGATAAATCAAAGTCAAGCCAATAAAAATCATAACCAAATGCTGCCAGGTAAAACTTGTTAACACGGGGAACAAAGTTGACAGTTCCATAGAGGAAAGATTATTTGTGAATAATTAAAATGAATTGCATAAAACTAATTATTTTTTTTTGCCAATCCAAATCATAAATCCTGTTACAGGAAGACTCGCCCCTATCAGGCTTGCCAGAAATGCTAAGATCTTACCTCCAATACCTAAAATACTGCCCGTGTGTATATCATAATTAAGTTTTCTTATTTTTTGTGCAGTATCAGAATTCTCAAATTCCAATGCCTGTAATGATTGGTTCTCAATAATTTCAAGAGAATATTGATCGAAATACATAGTCTTATTTTTGTAAATTGTGTTCTTATCGGGCCGGATATTTAGATTTATTGCATCAGATTTACTAACCGGATTTGAAATTGATACAGAAAAACCTTTCTTGATATATTCATTTGAATGTCTATTCCAGATTTCATCTACAGGGATTTTTAAAATTTTTGATTCAGAAATTAATGTAGTATCAGAAGATGACTTATCCCAGACTGGAAGTGGTTTTTTACCTCCTGATGTTATTTTATAAATTCCATTTGAAAACCACTCAAAACCCCATATTAAACCAGTAACAGATATTACAAGTAAAAATAGAAAACTATATACTCCTAATGCAGTATGAATATCATGAATAAACCTTTTTTTACTTCCAGAATATTTAATACCTAATGACCTTTTCAACGTTTTACGTTTTACATTTTTTGGCCACCATAAAATAACTCCTGAAATAAGCAGAAACATAAATATAAGTGTGCTCCAGGTCACAATTTGCCTTCCTATTACAGGTATCCACAATCCAACATGTCCTTCAATAACTTTTCGCAAAAAGTCACGCTTCATGTTTTTTACTTTCAATATCTCACCGGAATATGGATTCATATATACCAGTTTGTATTCATTTTTATCCCAATATGCGGCAATTGCAGCTTTATCAGGAGATGGATATTCAACCATAACTACCGGCTTTCCGCCTAATGCTTTAGTTGCTATATCAAAAAGAACAGATGGTTTTACATAAGAAACCTCTAATGCTGTAACACTCCTGTATGGTTCGGTAATATCTCTGATTTCTTTTTCAAAAACATAAATACTGCCTGTAATACAGACAATAAACATTACAATACCTGTAAGTAAGCCCAGCCACAAATGTAGCCGGGCTATTACCTTTTTAATCTTCATATTAAATTACATTTTGAAAATACCGCCAACAAATGTTGCCTGAATTTCAGCCCCTTTATAAGCTTTATAAGTTGTAACATCTATCTTATAAATATATGTACCATCCTGATTACTAATAGGGTAATATATACTACCATTATCAAAAAGCACTGGAAAACTTCGCCCGCCTACTCCATTATGAATTAAATCAAGTGGATTGTTACTATCAGAAGGAGAAATATCATTAATCGTTTTATTGTAAACATCAATAATTGAGAGTTTTAAGCTCTTATCACCCCATCTGTCTTCAGATGTTTGATTAGCTATTGTACTTATAGCTGCAAAAACTTTCCCGTTACCTATATATTTAATGTGTGAAATTTTTCCTCCAAGCAAATCTGTATTGAAGAAGTATTGAGAGTCAAAAACAGTACTACCACTTTTAATTCTTAAAAAACCACCTGGTTTAACAGACTTACTATATCCATTTGAAATATTACTTGAAGACATACAATAAATATCATTCTTCTCATCCACAAAAAGTCCGTTCTTTGTTTGCCATGCACCAGTAGGACCTGTTCTGCCGTCTGTTATTAATTTTTCAAATTTTAAGTCCGGGTAAGAATATATTGCTACATAATTGCTGTCAACATGATTAGTATTATACATTGCATCAAAGTGCAAATGAGAAACAAACAACTTTCCATCTCTCAAAACCATACCGGAATAAACAGGGTGATCACCATTTTTTATAAGCATATTCATAGGTAATGAAAAGTCCTTATCAATAGACCTGTTGTTAATGTCAACTATATAAAATCTGGCCAAATCACCTTCTGCACTACCCGGATATTCCATTGCAAGCATTTTTGAAGAACTTATCTGAATAATGTCATCAGCTGCACGATCAAAAGAAGCGGTTCCGCTTAATTCAAGATTGCCCAAATCATTTAATTGTAAGGCATTAACATTTGCCTCTGCGAAACCGCCAATTGCAAAAACGGTTTTATTACCCTGAGAATAATCTCTGTAACCAGCAAGTGTAACTCCGTTTCCAACTGCAGAAATTACTCCACTCATCAAATCTTCAGCCTGAATCGCATAATTTGTCGTTGTTCCATTTGAAGTAATTCCAACTCCCAATACATAATTACCCGTAGTCTCAATATTGTTGTTTTCTTCTGTGCAGGCAACAAAGCTCAACAAAACAGCCAATCCAATAATCTTAGTAAGTAATTGTTTCATATTTTTAATTTTTAAATGTTATATTATATCTGTATGTTAAAATCAGACTTCTTCCAGGCTTTTGCAGCCTGTATGAATCATATAAAATCTGATCGGTAATATTTCTGCATTCCAGAGATAAATTATGAGGCTTTCCGGCTTTTGACCATGATAACCTCAAATCTTGAGAAAACTGACCAGGTATAATATACTTTCTATTGTAAATAGATGTTCCCAGTTCAGAATAAACAAGAAAATACCTGTCAGTAAAATGAGCATCAACATCAATACTTATCTTATTTCTATAGAAATCAAGATCATAACCAAAATTTGCATTGCCGAAAAGTACAGGAATGTTGGGTAAACGAAAGCCATAAGTAACATTCTTAGTAATACCACCAGTAAAACCTCCTGTTGATTCAAATTTCTGTCTGTCAGTTATATTCTGAAAAGTAAGATTTATAGTTGTACGAAATGAATTACTTCTCCTGTAAGACATTTCTGTTTCAAATCCAAGGGTTTGAACTTTACCTTTGTTTTGCATGGTGCGGTTTCCACCACTTACTGATTGATCTAACCTTATATAATCGTAAGTCATTCTGTAAATAAAACCCAGGTCAAAACCTAATGAGTTTTTACCGGAAATCTTAGAGTAATTATAACCAAGATTCAGATTATTACTTCTTTCAGGCTTTAAACCTGAAGAATAAACAACAAAAACACCATCACCAAATATCTCATTACTATCAGGCATTCTGTTTGTCCTTTCAAATGAGAATCTCAAACGATTTGCATTTGATGTTTTCCATAAAAAAGAACCACCAAATCCAGGTAAAAAGTATTGATAATTTACAGCTACTTCTCTTTCATTCTCAGTAAAAGCATCTACAAGTTTAAATCCGTTGGCCGACATTAAATAAGATTTTACAAAAAGGTTGAAATTAATGTCATATAAACTCTTTGACCAATTTAATCCTGAAATAAGCTTATTTAACGAAGACGGGAACAGGTTTGATGGTGCCAGTGGGTTTTCAGGGTCGTAAGACTCTCTGTAAAATATATTATTAGCAATGTTCAATGAGATATTATCTTTTTTTTCTGTTTCGTAATTTATCTGAAAATTTGAAACCCAGTCATAATCACTGTTCTTATTTCTGGTTCTGTATCTTTCTCCACCTTTAGAGCCGTCACTGCTTGATTCATCATACTTCCATTGTCCGGCCCAGTTAAATATTTTTGCAGAAGTATCTGTGACCTGAAAATCAGATCTGTTTAATGAAGTTTGAAATTTTAAATCAAGACCGTTTACAATAAAACCGTTCTTTTTGAATTGTAAGCCGGGTATTACAGACCAACTTTCGCTTTTCATCATGCCATATACATCTTCCATTACAATACCATTTTGAATGTCCTTTATATTTCCGGAAATCAGAAAACTAAAAAGAAGTAAATCAGTCCACGACTTATCAAATATTCCGGCCTGTAACTGTAATCCTGCAGATTTGTATTTATCATGAAATCTCCTGTACCAATTTTCTTCACCAACATTTCCGGTTTCAAGATTTTTTGAAGAAACAAAAACGCTATAATCGTTATCAGATTTATTTAAGAATAGCATTGACCTTAGTAAAAAGCCACGTTCTACATTATTATATGCATTGTTTAAACTAAACTTTTGAGTGTTAAATGAACCTGCCGAAAAACTAAAATCGAGATAATCAGCCTCTTTTCTTGTAACTAAATTAATTGCACCTCCCAAAATATCAGCACCCAATCCGACCGGAGCTATTCCCTTATAAACTTCAATGCTTTCAGTCATACTTACAGGCAAATTGTTTAAAGAAACAGAGCTACCTGCATTATCAAGTGGTAAACCATCTATAAATACTTTAACCTGTTTTCCTGAAAATCCATTTAATGACAACCTGAAATCTGAACCAAGACCTCCATCCTCTCTTATTTTCAATCCCGTTGTGCTTTTTAGTGCTTGAGCAATATCAGCAGAGCCAGAATAAAGTTTTTTTGTATCAATAGTATTCCATAAAATGCCCTTATCAACCTTTTCCTTTTTGTCAGTATTGGAAACAAAAACAACCTCCTTTAAATTAAGCTCAATTGAATCATTTAAAATCTCAGATTCGCCAAACAATAAATTAGAAAACGAAAAAACAATCAAAGCCAAACTAATACTCTTCTTATACATCTGTCAGTATTTTTTTACGATGCAAAATTCCTATAAAATACCATCACCGGCAATCACTAATAATTGGCAATTACGACAGAATCTCTCATCATATATTGGTATAAAATGATTATTTTTCATGTTTTTGTAATAGCCAACTGACAAAAAAAATCAGGATTTTTATTATATTTGAGAGATTAAATAGTTTTTAATTGCCTGAGAGAAGGCAAAAATTAAGAGAAAAAATATGAAAAAGGTCGGATTAGTAGGTTTTGGTAAGACCGGAAAAGCGGTTGCCAATGTGATATTACAACACGAAAATTATTCATTAGAATGGGTTGTACGAAAAAGTGTAAAACAAGAAAACCAATCAGTAAAAGATTTTTTAGGAGTTGATAGTGAGGACCCCGGACATATTTTTTCTAAAACTAACATTGGTATCAAAACACTACTTGATAATCATCCTGTTGATTATATTATAGATTTTTCATCAGAAGAAGGCTTTGAGTACTATGCTGAAGAAGCAGGAGACAGAAAAATTAAAATTATTTCAGCTATCTCTCATTATTCCAAAGAAAGCATTTCAAAATTAAAAAGCATATCAAAAAAAACAGCCGTTTTGTGGTCTCCCAACATTACTCTGGGAGTAAACTATTTAATGCTGGCAAGTAAAATACTAAAAAAGATCGCACCCTGGGCAGACGTTGAAATTATTGAAGAACATTTCAAATTAAAAAAAGGAGTTTCCGGAACCGCTCTTAAAATAGCAGATAAACTCGAACTTCATAACAGTCAGATTAACTCAATAAGAGTTGGCGGAATTATTGGAAAACATGAAGTGATATTTGGTTTCCCTTATCAAACAGTAAGGCTTATTCACGAATCAATTTCCAGAGAAGCTTTTGGTAGCGGAGCTTTGTTTGTTGCTGACAATTTATCAGATAAAGAAAAAGGTTTTTACAAGTTTGAAGATTTGCTTATGCCCTATTTTAACTATTAAGATTTATGGTAAGACTAACAAAACTATTCAACGAATTTTTCGAAAGTGAAAAAGCAGGTGGTGTTATTTTACTTCTTGCAACAATTACGTCTTTAGTTTTAGCAAACTCTTCATTTGGAGATTCATATACACACTTCTGGCATATCAAACTTGCAGGAAGCAGTATATCACACTGGATAAATGACGGCTTAATGGCAATATTTTTCCTTTTAATAGGACTCGAGCTTGAAAGAGAAATATATAAAGGTGAGCTTTCTGATTTGAAAAGTGCATCATTGCCAATTTTTGGTGCAATTGGAGGCATGTTTCTGCCTGCTTTTCTTTTTTTGCTTTTAAACTGTTATTCACCAACTCAAAGAGGTGCAGGTATACCTATGGCAACAGATATTGCTTTTGCAGTTGGGATACTTTCTTTACTAGGAAGCAAAGTACCGGTTTCTCTAAAAGTTTTTTTAACTGCATTAGCAGTAATTGACGATTTGGGAGCAATATTAGTTATTGCTATATTTTATACCGGCAACTTATCTATACTTAATCTCATTATTGCTCTGTCGATTTATGGAATACTCATATTATTAAACAAATTAAAAATAAACAACCTAACACCCTATATAGCCGGTGGTATCCTGATGTGGTATTTTATGCTTAATTCTGGTATTCACGCTACAATTACCGGCGTACTTTTAGCTTTTGTTATTCCTTTCAGAGAAGGAAAAGAAAGTTCTCCATCATACATATTACAACATATACTTCACAAACCAGTAGCATTTTTTATTTTACCTCTTTTTGCACTTGCAAATACAAGTATAAATATTGGAAATGATTGGGCAAATGGTTTACTCGAAAGCAACAGTCTTGGAATAATGTTAGGACTGATAGTCGGGAAACCGCTTGGTATTATACTAATGACTTTTATTGCCGTAAAGCTAAAATTTGGGTCTTTACCAGAAGACATAAACTGGAATCACATTCTTGGAGCAGGATTTTTAGCAGGTATAGGCTTTACAATGTCAATATTTATAACACTACTGGCTTACAATGATCAAAGCCTTGTCGATAATTCAAAAATTGCAGTACTAATTGCATCTGCAGTAGCAGGAACTATAGGATTTATCTGGCTTAAAAAGAGCTTAAAATAATTATCTTTTCAGCTCATTACCAAGTATTTCCGCAGCCTTAGCAACACAATAGGCACAAGGCCTTTTGTTGTAATATTCACTATTTCTGTCATCAGGATTAGGTTGCTGAGGCCTTCTGTCAATTTTTAAAAGATCTGCACAAATATAACTGCCCATTTCTTCTTTAAATCTGATTGCTGTCCTTTGAACAGATTCATAATTTGCAGTTTTTGCTGTTTTATTATCAGGATCTGAAGCATCGTGCTCATATCCAAGAATCAAAAACATACCTGTAACTGCACCACAAACCTCTCTAAGCCTGCCCATTCCCCCGCCAAAAGGGCCAGCAAACTTTTTTACTACATCATCATCAATGTCATACAGATCAGAATATGCCAAAGATACAGACTGAGCACAGTTATAACCTTGTTTAAAAAATCCTACGGCCTTCTCTACCCGCTCACTAACGTTTATTTCTTTATTCATGGTCATGACTACATTCGTGCGAGTGAGAAGCACAATTATCTCCGCTATCCTTTAAATCTCCATTTATAAATTGAGCAACCAAATCAGCAGCCTTTCCACTACAATTTCTTATAACACTTATTCCATTTTCCTCCAGTTTATTGACAGCTCCATTTCCAATTCCACCAGCAATAAGCAATGTAACACCTTTACTTTTTAAAACCTCAGCAAGATTAGATTTGCAACCGCAACCTTCAGGAGCATCAGTAGTTTCAACAAATTTGATGATGCCATCGTAAACTGAATAAATCTGATAAAAAGCACAATGACCAAAATGATTGTCAATTTCATAATTCTCCTTTACAGGAATCGCTATTTTCATTATTTTAAATATTTAATTTATAACCTACGTAAAATGCATCAAGCTTATTATTAAGCATTGACTTTAAAATTTTATATGCATTATCTCCGGTACAATGACCGGTTATAAAATCTGTTTCCGAATATTCTTCATTAAGCACTTTTCCCAGTAAACGCAAATCTTCAGCAGTTTCATAAGGTCTGGATGAATTACTGTCAGGTAAATGGAAACCACCAATTACAATACCCGGCTTTTTATTACTGAATTGTTTGAATGAAGACAGAATATTTAATACTCCTGAATGAGCACAACCTGAAAACAGAATTGTATTGTCACTTTTAAGGCAAAAAATCAATTCATGTTCAAACTTATCTTTTTCGATACCATCAAACAAAAATTCATTAGCTTTCGGAACCGCATTTAATTTTTGTCCGGGATTGAAAACAAAAAATTCATCAAAGTCTTTAAAGTCATCAACATATATTATTCTTTCTAAATACTTTTTAAAATCAAGATTTGTTCCGATATATCTTTTTTCAAGTCTTAGAGAATAAAAATCATGTCCGGCAATCTTATTTGAAAGAACAACTTTACACTTTTTATTTATTTCAAGTATTGATTCCAGGCCTCCTGTATGATCTGAGTGACCATGAGAAATAAATACAAAATCAATTTCAGTAATATCTATACCAAGCTTTTCTGCATTATTCAAATACAAATCACCAGCTCCTGTATCGAGCAAATACTTATAATTTGCGGTTTCGAGATATACAGACAAACCATGTTCTGTTTTGAAACAGTTATCGACAGATCTGTTATCTGAGAGAACAATAATATTTACAGAATTATTCATTTACATGCTTTAGTTCGTCATCACCATAACATTCACAATCTGAACATTTTACATGATTATTCAGACCTTCAATTAGCTTATAGCACTTTTTACACCGATACCAGTCGCTACTGAATTTAACTTCACCGCCCTCAATTAAAATCATTTTACCCTCAACAAAAGCTTTTGCAATGTTTCTTCTTGCACTTTCATATACCCTTGTAAGTGTTGGCCTTGAAATATTCATTTTCACAGCAGCCTCTTCCTGGTTTAGACCTTCGTAATCAAGTAACCTGATTGATTCATATTCATCAAACTGAAGTTTTACTGAATCCAAATGAATGCGAGGTATTCCAAATGGCTTATAACCCTGCATTTTGGGAGGAGTGCTAACAAATCGGAAATTTTTTGGACGGGGCATATAACTTTTTAATTTGACCGCAAATATATACCATTTCGCACATATGTTCAATATTTTAAAAATAAAAAATATTATTATGTTTGTAATCTAATATGTCTTATATGAAACGCG
>CAZFUO010000027.1:0-17785 GCA_964522065.1 uncultured Bacteroidales bacterium
ATTCTTCTCATTATACCTCCCCAGCGTTTGTCAGGATCTGATAATTGACCATCAGGCTGAATACCGGCAATATCAAAATTGTACGGTCCCCGTTCTTTTGGGTAGTATGCAAGATTAAGTGCTGGTAAAACACCGGTCTGATTGTATATTCTGTCTCTGTTAGGGAATATTTCTTTTTCGTTTATCATTCTTACAAAATGATTTGAAAGCTGATCGAGATCACCTCTTATATGCCCCGGAGTTTGAGATGTAGTATTCTGATTGAAAATTCCGTCAATTATGTACCATGATAAAAGTGCTCTGTTTTTACCGTATTCAAGATCATTTGATTTTGATGCCTCAGGAAAAAGGCCACCGGAAGGATCGTGTGGTGTACTTGCCAGGAACCACTGACTCATGTCTTTCAAATTAAAAGTCTTTTTTGCAGCCTCAAAATCATCTATATAAGAAATATTACTTAGCTTTTTTGATGAACCAGCGTCAAGATTTGCAAACTCAGCATTCAATGTGAGAGAAGATGGCTTTGTTGCATTTATAAACGGAAGTTTGTCAATAATGTTAGTTATAAACTGAGATTCTGTCTTATAAGCTGTATTAAATCCCCATAATGTATTTGAAACAGATTCGTAGCCCATATCTACTTTGGTTGTCAATGGAGTTTCATTCAATCTCATTATTGTTGCACCCAAATTGAAATCTTCACTAAACTTATAGTTCATATTCAAACCTGTCATGCTTTTTCTGACCATACTGTAAGTTGATCTGTCCTCACATGTTGCGCTGATAGCGGTTCCGGAGCGTATAAGATCCTGATTAATAATATTTACTGTACCCGAAAGATAGTCAACTGTATAATCCTGATTTTCTATCAATTTCTGTCCACCTGCTGTAACTGTTACCGATCCCTGAGGCACATTATATGCTCCCAATGAAATTGTGGCACCTGAAGTAGCCGATTTGTACTCACCACGCAAAAGGAATTTATTTTTTTCTGATACTTGTTGTGCAATTGTAAGAGTAGAATCGTATAATTCCTGATAAACATATTTATCGGCAATAGCATCATTACCAATTGCTTTCCTAAGATTCTTACCAAATGGTTCGAGTACAGGAAAGATTATTTTTCCAAAATCTGATTGTACAGTATATCTTTCTATATAATCAAAAAGGCCATCAGGATATGATTGTTGTTTTGAGTTAAGCTTATCAAGCCCCATTACCCTGAGTAATAATTGATTTTTGATATTGCCCTCTTCCAGATAAGTTAGGTCTGTACCTATGGAGTCATTTTTATATACAATATTCAGCTTGAAATTTTCTGATTCCAGATTGTAAACATCTCCAAGTGAATAAATATTTCTCATCATCAAATGCCATGTAGAAACTTCTGGTGAGAAGTTAGTTCCCTTAAGTAATTTTACAAACAGTGTATTAGGCGGGTTTATTCCATCTGTTGAAAATTCACCTACCTGATAAGTTTTGCCTCCCTTTGTATATTCGTAAGCAACTGCAAGTATTTCATCACTATTAAGAGCCTGTCTCAATGATATATACCCCAGAGATGGATTTAAAATAAACTCATCAGATTCAAGCCTTCTGGCACTTTCTAGTCTTTCATAGTCTTCACCTATTATTACACCCTGATCTGTAAGTGGTTGAAATACGGTATTTATATCACTAAATACTCTCGCTCCCGAATATTTGTTAAGAATTTCCCTGTAGAGATTGTTAGAAGTATTGGATGGTAGAGTTTCGCCGGTTGATTGCCAGTAAGAATTGTTTATATTAGCGGTTTCGGCAAGATCTGTAAATGCTACTATATTGCGGGCTTTTTCGAGATAGCCTCTTTTATTTGTTATCCAGACTTCAACTTTTGTAACGACAATACCCGAAGATATGTATGGAAGGCTGGTCATCCAGTTATCGTAATTATTTCTGAAGTAATGAGATAAGAAATAGTGCTGATTTTCATCGTAGGCATCAGCAGTAACTTCAAAGTCTCTTGTCTGAATACCACCCTTTAGATTTACCGACCTGGTTTGAGAATTTTGTTGCGAAACCACGGCTGCAAGTGACAGTTTTCCAAATTGCAATTCTGTTTTAAGACCAAAAAGTGAACTACCACCAGTAATCAATGAACTGTTAACAGGCATACTGACATTTCCGGCTTCGAGAGTTTTAATTATCTCATCTTCTTTACCGTCATATCTGAGTTTGATTGATTTAGAGTCAAATTCATAAGTGGCCTCTGTATCATAATTCATATTTACATCAATCTTGTCTCCTACCTTACCGTTTACGCTCATCTGAATTTCCTGATCGAAATCAAAATATGACTTGTTTCTGGCATTTTCAGAAATTGATGGATTGTCAACCTTATTAGTTTTAACACTAAACTTCGTTTCAATAGACCCCTGGGTTTTAAGTCTTACTCCTCCTTCACCAAAGATTTTATCTCCCAGACCCAGATCGAACTGCATATCTGTAAGCGAGAAATCCTGATCTTTTTTTGTATAATCTATTTTGTTTTTGTCTTTCCAGAATGCTGCAGAAGAAATCTTTTGCTGATACTCCAGATATTCTTCAGCAGTAAGATTAATCGGTGTACCTATCTGATTGTCACCAACTTTTGTTACAATATAATATGTTCCGGTTTTAACATCATACTCAATTGTCGTTTTTATATTGGCTGGATCCTTAAGGTCAACTGCCACATTTTTCTGTAATTCTTCAACATTATCAGGATGCTTTTGGGGAGTCTGATATGCAGGAGTTTTCTTCTCCACCTGATTTTGCATTGAGGCAGAAAAAACACTAATTGCGCCTGATAGCGAAATTAAAACAGAAATAAATATAGCAAGTATTCGTTTCAAACCGTTTATAAAATTTTTAGGGCAGCTTTAATTACCATTTCAACAGTCAATCCAGGCTGATCTGTCATAATCTTACCTACAGCTTTTTGTGATTGAGTTACCGGGAAACCGAGCATTTGAAGTGCAGCAACAGCTTCAGATTTAATTTGATTTACATTTCCTGATACCTGATTGCTTAAAATACTGATAGTATCAGATTTTGAAACTTTATCTTTCAGGTCTACAAGTATTCTCATAGCTGTTTTTAATCCAATTCCTTTTACAGATTTCAATGCATCCTGATCGCCGGTAGCAATACATGTTCTTAACTCATCTACAGTAAGAGATGACAATATCATCCTTGCAGTATTTGCACCAACACCCGATACACCGAGTAATTGCAAAAAAATATGTCTTTCTTCAGTTTTTGAGAAACCGTAAAGAACAATAGCATCTTCTCTGATTGCTTCATAGATATACAGCTTGCACTTCTCCGACTTCTGAATATCAGAAAATGTATTCAGACTTATATTAATAAAATAGCCAATACCATGATTATCAAGCACAACAGATGCAGGAGTGATAGACTCTACATCACCTTTTATAAATTCTATCATTTTCTAATATTTTTATACTTAATAATGATAACGTCAAAAAGAGATAAAACGTATATGCTGATTAAAATGTCCTGCAAAAAAAAGAATTATTTTTTTTCTAAAACATACAATAAAACCACATGTATTAAGTTTTATTATCAGTACTAACGTAATATTATGCATGTAACACTTCTACTCGTTTTTATAATATCTTTTATTGTTTCTTTGATAGCTATTCCAAGCATCATAAAGGTTGCCAATGAGAAATCACTTTTTGATAAACCTTCAGAAGAAAGAAAGATACACACCAGAAGTACTCCAAATCTGGGCGGAGTTTCTATATTTCTTGGTTTCTATTTTAGTGTGCTTACTTTCAGGATATTATGTGAGTCCATTGAGCTAAGTGCGCTTTGTGCAGCCTCGGTTTTGCTGTTTTTTGTAGCTTTAAAAGATGATCTAATATCAACTGCACCTAAAATCAGATTGTTTTATCAGTTCGTTATAGCATTAATAATCATCCTGATAGGACATATTTACTTCATAAATATTCCATTTTTTGAAGCTGAAAGCCCTTTATTCAGAGTATTTAATATGATAGCTACTTTGATTTTTATTGTTGCAATGATAAATGCTGTGAATTTTATTGACGGAATTGATGGATTAGCAGGTGGTATCAGTTTCTTTTCACTAATGGCTTTTTCACTGATTTTTTATCAGTATGGTGAAATGTCATACTCGTTACTTTCTATGGCATTGGCTGGTAGTACATTAGGATTTTTACTATTCAATATTCATCCTGCAAAAATATTTATGGGTGATATTGGTTCTATGCTACTGGGTGTATTTTTAGCAGTATTTGCAATAAAACTGGCAAATCTAGGGGAATTACGTCTTGGATTACTACCTGTAAAAAATCCTGCTAACGTAGCTTTAGCATTGATAATTATACCGGTTATGGATTTGATTTCTGTCATTATAATAAGGTTGTACCTCAGGTTATCTCCATTTAATGCAGACAACAGACACACTCATCACAGACTGCTTGGGCTAGGATTAAGCCACACAAGTATAACACTTGTATTACTTGCATTCAATGCTCTTACTGTTTCTGTGGCATTCCTTACAGCTACAATAAATCATGTGGTTAGCTTTATAATAATTGTGCTGCTTGCAACAACGTTCCAAACAGCACTAATTATGATTTATATGAAAAAAAAAGGAAAGGAAACTAACGATTAAGTTCTATACATCCTAAAATATAAGGTCCTGTTGCTTTTCCGTCATTATCTCTGATTCTTTCATTAACATAATATTCAAAGCTACCATCTCTGTAAGGCTCACCTCCCAGACCGGCTACAGCACAACATTTAGTTAGTGAAATTGATCCATCCTGATTATTCACAATCAGGTTATTTTTTAGTCCATCAAAAGCTCTAATAGCAGCTTTATGATATTTTTTGTTCAAATAACCCTTGTTGTATGCTTTTGCGTAGAAGTACATCATCATTGACGAAACCGAGGCTTCTAAGTAATTACCTTCACGTTTACCCTGATCAACAACCTGATACCAAAGGCCGGTTTTATCCTGATATTTAAGCATCCCATCAGCGAGTTTTTTTACAATTTTCAGAACATCTTTTCTACCTGGATGATTTTCAGGAATAAAATCAAGATCATCAACCAGGGCCATTGCATACCAGCCAATACTTCTTCCCCAGAAATTAGGAGATTTCCCGGTAACTTTGTCAGCCCATTTTTGTTGACGACTCTCGTCCCATGCATGATAAAACAAACCAGATTTTTCATCATAAGTATGCTTTGCAACAAGAGTTAATTGCTTAATCACCTCATCCATAAGGTCAGGTCTGTTGTATCTTATAGAGTATTCTGCCAAAAACGGAGAAGCCATATACAGACCATCAAGCCACATTTGGTAAGGATATCTTTTTTTATGCCAGAAACCGCCATCTGAAGTGCGCGGATGTTTTTCAAACTGCCTTAAAAGAGTATCCATTGCCATTCTGTACTTCTTTTCGCCGGTTTTATCAAACAAATCGAATAAGACTTTACCTGAGTTTATAAAATCGAGATTATAGTCTTCTATTTCATATAAATGTATTGAGCCGTTATCTGAGATTATAGAATCACCCCATTGTAAAACATAGTCATAGTACTTTTTGTCATTTGTAGCTTTCCATAATTTCAAAAATGCGGTTCCGCCTAAACCCTGGGTATAACCAAAAAACAATCTTTTACCATGATCAAACTGATATAACTCAGGAAACCTCTTCATCTCTGAGTCTCCCATTTTGACAGCATATTTTTCAGCGTTACAGTTTAATAAAATCAAGCTGGCGATAATTGTAAAAAGTAGTCTGTTCATATTTATATTATAATTTTTAAATTAAAAAGGCTGTCTTTTTAAGGGACAGCCTTTTGCTTATTTTAATTGGCCGAATTTAAATCATAAGGAACAAAATATGCTCCACCAAGTATTTTTGCTCTGATTTCATCAGCTTTTGTTTCATACTTAGGACAAACTCTGTCAGCTACAATATTATAATCATTCCAGCGCTTAGCAACTCTTACAAGTGCAGGATATATTTTACCTTCACATGGAAATTCCAATAACATCTCGTCCATTATAGCCATGTCATTAAACTTCTTTGCGGCCTCTTTTGCTTCTTCAGAAACAATGGTTTTGAATGTTCTGTTACCAAGAGCAAATGTACCTCTTACTCCAACATTAGGATACTTTCTGGTTCCCATAGATGTTGCACCAGTCCAGTCATCAGTAAATCCTTCCCAGGTAACACCACCGGTAGGAAATCTGCCACCAACACCACCATTTATTAAAGCAGCAGCCTCTTCAAATCTACCAAGATTATTAAGTGCCTCAGCTAACATAAAATGATATTCAGTTCCTCTGTATATATAAATGTGAACATCATCCTGATATGGGAATGCTCTTTTTGAATTGTTTGGTCTGAATTTACTAATATAGTAACGGCCTTGAGAATCTAGTTTAAATGTCACTCCCATTCTGGTTTCAGATCCCGATCCTTTAGGATTAAAAACATTATCTTCAAAACGTTCACGACCAACTTCAGATGGTCTCAGTAAATACTGATTAGGATATTGTGTACCAAAGTGCTTTAACAAGCTGTTAGTCTGATTCTTTGTATAATCATAAATAATAGCCGAAACAGCCTCACGAGCATAAGGGTCAATATTATTCCAGATTGTTTGGTAGTTACCATTTAATGTTACGTTTCTCATCCATGAGGTTCCGTCGGAAGTAGAAGTTGCAAACTGAGCATTCAAAGCATTCAGAAGTGTAGTTGCTGTAACCTGATAATTACCTGCCCATAAATTCAGCTCTGCATATAATCCTGTATAATCGGGAGTCATATAATCCCAGAAACGATACTTGCTGTCTGCAAGATTGGTTTCAGGATCAAGCCACTGGTACCATGAGAAAGTCAATTTGCCATCAATACCATCAACTCCGTTTTCAAGCAAATCAAGACATGAAGTCACAACCTCATCAAGATTTTTAAGCTGGAATTTGTCTGATGATTGCAAATCCTGAATTTTCACCATAGGGTCGTCAAACCATAAAGCTTTACCATAGATTTTAGCTATTGTAAAATATGCCCAAACCTTTATTCTGATAGTTGAACTTATAAGGTTATTGTAATGATCTTCGTTTATTGATTCAGCATATTCAGCTTTATACTCTCTCATATTTGAGATATAGTCATTACATGCAATTACAACATCATAATAACCGGCAGGATTAGCATAACTGTTTCCTGTAAGATTATCTGAATAATTATAAATTGCAATAAGTTCTGAAGGCGTATTATTTGTTGGTTCGAGCAATTCACCTCTGGTATCAGTCAAATAAATTGACTTATCTCCTATTGCCTGCATTTTTGTAATAATTCCAAGGAAACCGGTGTACATTTCTGTTTGAGCAGAAATATATTTATCACCTGTAAGTACATCATCAGTTTCAGGCTCGAAAAAGTCTTTACATCCGGAGAAGCTTATAACTGCTGCGAATAAAAATATCAGCCCGGTTATTTTGTATTTCATTGTCTTCATATTTAATTTTAGAACTTAAGATTAAATCCTACTTTAACTGTTTTTGGTTGAGCAACTTTTGCAAAATCCACACCCTGAAGAGCATCATTGTATGAATAAGCAAACTCAGGATCCATACCAAGATATTTTGTAAATGTCAAAAGGTTTTGACCGGTTACATAAATTGTTCCTGACTGGAAGAAGTTTAAAACCGGCTTATTAAAGGAATATCTGAATGTAACATCTCTGAGTTTAAGATAAGAAGCATCTTCTATCCATCTGTCTGAGAAATCGTTATTTCCAATTGCATCTCCCCATTTAGCTCTTGGTACATCTGTTACCTGACCTTCCATTGTCCATCTTCTTACTACTGCAAGACTTTGATTGCTGAAATCTGAAACAGATTCGAGGTTTCGCCTTACTGCATTGTATGCTTCATTGCCAAGTGAATAGATAAAGTTAAAGTCTAATGCAAAGTTCTTATATTCAAATGAATTATATAAACCACCAAACATATCTGGTGATGCAGAACCGATTATTTCTCTGTCTTCGTCATTGATAGTAAAATCTCCGTTTTTGTCTTTATATTTCACATCACCGGCAGCGTATGATAGTCCGTTAAGATTTTTCAGACCCGCTTCTTCAGCTTCTGCAGTTGTTGAAAAAACTCCTTCTGCTACATATCCGTAAAATGAATATGGATTTTCACCAACTTTTGTTACAAGTTGAGATCCGTCATAAAGAGTCAGGACAGTTTTATCTACACCTCCCAGAGATTTAACTTTATTATTCAGAGTAGCTATATTGCCACCAAGTGTCCATTTAAAATTCTTAGTGTTTACAGGAGAAATCTGTAATGTAGCCTCAATACCATCACTGCTTATTGCTGCATCATTACTATAATAAATACCTGTACCATAAGCGGCTGAATTTGGACTAATCATTACAACATTACTTGCCTGAGTATTGTAATATCCCAAAGACAGGTCTAACATATTAGCGAACATTGAAGTTTCAAACCCTACATTTAACTGAAGGTCTTCTTCCCACTTCAAATTTGTATTTGGAACATTAGCCCTGATTATACCTGATATACCCTGATAAGGTTTGCTGGTATAAAAGTACTTTCCGTAATTTGAAGAAAAACGACTGTTTCCGGTAAGTCCATATTCAGCTTTGATATTAAATCTGTTTATAAAGTCAACATCGTTTAAAAATGAAGTGTTTTTTGCAAGCAATGTCATTGCAAGTGACGGAAAGACTCCAAATCTTGTTGCATCTGTTCCTGTTGAAGAGGCACCGTCAACAGAAAGATTAAGAGATGTTCTAAGCAGATTGTTATATGTATGATCTGCATGTAAATAATAACTCATCCAGTTCCACACTTCAGAATAGCCAAAGAAGAAACGTCCAATATTATTAACATCTCCAAGTGTCTGATAAAAATCATTTGGAGTATTTCTACCCGAGCCTGCATCAAATTCATTGTTTGTTGTTAAAATCTGTACTCCAGCTACCATGTTTAATGCATGTACATCATTTAAAACCTTTTTGTATGCTGCATTTAAATTGTAGAACATATTGAAGGTTTCTGCAACACCAACTTTAACAGTATTTGTTGCTTGTCCGTACTGATCGTAAAGAGGCAAGATTTCACTATTGTTTACACCGGGTATAAACATACTTTCCTGATCGTAATTGTAATAAAGACCAAGATTTGCATTAAATGACAAATCTACAGTAGGTTTGTATGCAATAGAGAATTTGGCATTTACATCATACTGTCTGTTTTTTGCATTAAGTATGTTTATCATAGCTACAGGATTGCTCGATGCAAAATCTGTATTGTTTGATGCTCCAAAATAATAATTGGAATATGTATCTAACTGATTGCCATCAATATCACTCTTATAAGGACTCAAAATTGGAGCCTTTTTATAAGCAGCAAGTAATGGATTGGTTTGAGATAACATACCTTGTTCCTGAAATTTACCACTCAAATATGATAAACCTACAGTTGTAGCAATTTCTACCTTTTTGCTAACCAAAACGTTTGAATTGATTTGAGTATGATATCTGCTTGATGATGTATTTGAAAGAGTACCCTCGTTTTTCATATATCCAAGTGAGATATCATATTTAGCAATAGCATCACCTCCTTCAACTCTGAACAAATGATCTGTAACCATTCCATTAGAATAAATCTCATCCTGCCAGTCAGTATTATTGTCATACAGATATGAGTAGATATTATCGGGATCAGTCAGAAAAGGGAAATTAGAGAAGAAGGTTTCCATATTGTCATAATATGTCATACCTATGTCAGACAAATACGATTTATACTGTTGTGTATTTAACAAAGGTATTCTCTTGTCGTTCCAGTTAACACCAAACTGACCAAAGTAACTGATTTTTGTATTTAAGTCATCTGAAGCTGCACCATCAGTCTCAATCATGATAACACCATTAGACCCCATAGAACCGTAAATTGCAGCATCAGCTCCTTTTAAAACCGTAATATCCTGAATATCATTCAGATTTAAAGCCTGAAAGACTGACCTTGAATAACCGTTGATTAATCTTGATTCAGTTTTGCTTGGCATATAGGGGATACCATTCAAAACAATAAGAGGTGAGTTATCAGCAATAAGAGATCTCAAACCTCTAATATTCATATATGACCCCTCACCTGTCATACCGCTTTTATTAGTAACCTGTAGGCCAGCGACCTCACCCTGAAGTGCTCTGTCTATACTCATGTTACCAGGTATAAAATCTTTTTTTGCAATGTTTTTAACACTGAAAACCTGATTTTTTCCTGTTTCGGTTCTGTAAGGCAAAAGGCTGGTTTCATTGTACTTTAGCCTTTCAACAGGAATCATATAAACCACTACATCCGATCTGCCTTTAAGAACTATACTTTGTGAAAAATAACCACTTGCCCAAATATTGAGTAAATCATGATTTTTAATGTCATTGATAACAAATGCACCATCTGTACCGGTTCGTATACTCAAGCCATCAGCCATGCTTACTACAGCATCTGCAATTGGCGTTTTGTCAGTCGAATAAATATATCCCGAAACCTTTGCTGCATTAATGCCTGCAGCAAATATCAGGAAAATGCCCATGCATATAAATTTAATATTTTTCATATGATAGTATGATTGTTTACCCATTAATAATTATTACTTGTTGGTCTGAGACACCAGTGATGAAGTGTAAGATTTTTAGCACTACCAAAAGTTACATTTCTTAAACTAATTACGATTGGTGAAGGATTTCCATTTGCATCACCTTTAATCTTCACCGCTGTAGATATCTGACCACCATCTCTGTCATAATTACCTTTTTTACTGTGAGTAATTAATCCTTTATCAAGAGCTTCCTGATATCCTTCAGGATAGCCAAAACCACCTCTGTCATAGTGGAAAGTTGTAGCAGAACCGAAAGTCGTGGTTCCCAGGGTTGAATCATTAACAAGAATTTCGATATCAAGATTCAGATTTTGTTTGAAGCCCATTCCAAGCCTGTACTCTCCTGGAGGTATCTTCCAGGGTTTAATATCATAACCACCCTGAGTATTTGCAACTTTCTTAACTGGAGTAAAATCTAATGTGAAACCATCGATAACCTTATCTACAAAATTAAAAATCAAAGTACGATTATTTACATTTGGCCAGACTCCGGCAAGTGGTGTCCAATCTGCGACTTCGGTTGAGCACTGATTGTAAGCAAGATTATTTGTTACAAAGTATTGTGCCTTTTGTTCCTCAGTACAACTTTCGTAATAATAGAAATAGTCTTTAAGTCTGTACATTAATATGTTATTCGGAATTTTCATCCATTTAACTTTATAAGCTGTGCCATTACTCATAGAAATTGGATTTTCTGTATCCACTTCCTGTATTGTATTTCTCCATTGCCTTCCGTATATTGAGGAAATATCCACATTAGCTTCAAGATCGGCAGGTGAATAGTTTTTGTTAAAGAAAGCAACTTCAAGTATCCACTTTTTAAGAATGTTTGTATCTCTTGTCATTTCCCATTCTGTTAGCTTCCTTTTTGCATCACTCATAGCCTGATTTATAACATCGTTTGAAGGAATCATAACAGTTGCGGTAAGAGATTCGGAGGTCAGATCAAATCCTTTGCTGTCGAAAAATGGATTAGTAATCGTAAATACAGAATCATACACTGTATTTCCTGTATTGTCCACACCTATTGGTTTACTGTTAGCTTTATCAAATACAAGTACATTTTGCTCCATTACCAGATTTTTAAAAACAGAGTAATCTGAGCTCAATCCGTTTATAATATCATATAATGACTGTGGAGTGTTTATCATTTGCTTAAGCACATAGATATAACCATCTTTTGTCTTTATAATTTGCTTAACAGGAACACCGTTAATGGTTATTCCACTTACGGTATTTGGATTTGAAATAGAGTCAACAGCTACCGATATATATTTACCATGCCACATCAATATACGCTCTCCATTGTACAAATTTGATGGAGATATTGAAATGTCTGTAACATGTGATTTTGCAATATAATCTGCTTTGTCGCTCTCAACACTATTAAAGTCTTCATTATAAACCATAAAAAGTGTATGAAGCTGTTCCTTATTCTTAATGGTTTCAAAGACACCATTTTCTTTTAGGAAATTGTACATATCAGAAAGGTCTTGCCTTGATTTTAGATAAGCCTCTGTCTCACTGTCCACTATAAGCACCTGATCGTTAGTGATCTTGGTTTCGCTGTTTGTATAATGGTCATCCCATTGATTATTACAGGAAATCAGGAATATAGCTGATAATGTTATCAGGATTCCGGTGAAATAATTAATTATTTTCATGACTTTTGGTTTATTCTGTTATTGGAGTAAAAGTTATGCAATCCAGCTGAAGACTAAATTTAGAGTTCGTGCTGGCAGAAGGGTCCATTACAATAATCTTGAAATTGTGTCCGGTTGTATTGTCAAATTCAATTTCATCATATAATGTTGACTCATAGACACCTGCAATAGTACTAGGTACTGTTGTATATGGAGATACATTTCTTACATTTTCATTGTCAAAACTTATCTTCATCAATCCACCATTACCATCGGTCATGTTCTTCATAAAAGCATGGTCTGATAAATAAATAAATTTAAGTGATACTTTGTATTTACCTCTTACAAGTGTTGGTGTTTTCATTTGAACCGAACCCATATATCCAAGATTTATAACAAGTCTGTCAAGCTTATTTGCATTCTTTAAATTCGTTTTGCAGGTTACATAAGTAAGATAGCTATATGTAGAACCTCCCACACCCGATTCAGACACACTTGCAGTATAGCATCCGGCTTCCCAAAGACTAATCTTAGACTCAGAAGCAACAGGAGCTGTAGGTTGGAATACGTCTTTTCCTACGATATTCCTTACATCTGAATAATCAGTTAAATCCCAAACAACTGTTGTTTGTACCGGAATCCAAACAGGTAGATAACCGCTTAGTTCATGCATAAAACCGTTCTTTGCAAGAATATCTGATTTGTCATTAACAAAAGTTGCTTTTTCACCTTGCAGATTAAGATAATACTTCTCAGTCGAAAGACTATCAAGTGTGATCATAATCACCTGATTTTCTGCCTTTGTATCCCATAGTGATGAAGTGTCCGATCCAGAAAATGATTTCAGGTCATCAAGTTTGTAAGCAGATCCCATAATGTGATAAGCAATATACTTATTTAATTCATTTTCAGGGTCAGCTACATTTTCAGCTGCATTAAGTTTCGCTTTTAAATCTGAATAACTGCTTATACCATCTTTTGCATATGTTTCATTCGAAACCGCTAATAATGTATAAGCCCGTTGTGAAATCTGAGCCTTTCCATCAACATATACTGTATCAGTCAGGGTTTTTAAATCGTCTGCCCAACCTGTCTTATCGAGAGCTTCTTTAAAAATCGAGAAATTACTTCTCTCGGATATTCTTTCGTAAAGACTTTCAACAAGCGGTTTCATTACATCATCTAAAACATAAACAAGACCGTTTGATACCGATATTGCCATTTCGACAACTCTTGCTTCGCTGTTAAGTATAGCTTTACCGGCCTGAGTCGGGTCAATACTAACACTAAGCTTATCACCGGTAAGGTTTGTTGTAAATTCCAGATTTATAAACTGATCTTTACTTATAGTATCAAGTACTGTATGATACAAAACCATGCTCTTAGCATAATCTGCTCCAAGTTGTTGAATAGAATCAACACCCATTTTATCATAGAAAGCATTTACAGCCTCATTAGTAGGGACGAATGCAGTAAACTCTTCATCGGCCTGGTTAAGAGCATTATACATATTAGAGTACTTCAAAATCTTTACCCACTCAGAAAAACGTTCTTCCCCGTTCAAATATGTCGAGACCGGATTTTGATCGTAAATCTGATAAGTACTACCTTCATATGGATCCTTACAAGCTATCATAGCCACAAGGGTAACCACAAAAAATATATATTTATTTATCTTCATAACTTAAGTTATTTTGTAGTTGCATAATAAGGATTCTGAATCAAAAGCGGATTATTCAAAATTTCACTTTCAGGTAATGGAAGGAAATGTGCGTCATTGCTTTTTAGAACAGAGTTTATCCATTGTTTATTTGTAGTCTGATTACTTTCGACTATAATATTTATAAAATTGTCTTTATACTTATAGTTTTGAGCACGTCCAAATCTAAGCAGGTCGTACCACCTTTTAGCCTCAGCAGAAAACTCCATCTCTCTTTCATATAAAACATATTCAAGCATATCGAGTTCATCTATTTCAGAAGTTTCAACATCAATAGCCGGAAGACTTACTCTCTCTCTTACCTGATTAATAATCTCAAGAGCAGAATCCCAGTAAGTCTGTCCTTTCATTATTAAAGCTTCGGCCTTCATTAGCATTACCTCAGTAACTCTGTAAATAATGAAGTTTGCGTCTTCTGCTATTCTAACATTTGCTTTATCAACTACATCGGTTCCTTTGTACTTCCAAACATAGAACTGAGCGGCTGTTGAATAATCAAACGCATTATCATTATTGTGAACATATGAGCCAAAAAGTGTTCTTCCAATTCTACCGTCTAAAGTTGGATCATTAGATTTGACTAAGTCCGTTTCTTTTTTAAACCGTTCTATTGCAATATCGGTAAATCTATACTTTGAACCTGAACTAAAAGCAAAAGAACTACCAAAATTATTAGTTTGACTATAGTTTTGTCTATCCCAATTTAATTCAAAAATTGATTCGTTACTATTTCCAGGATAGAATATTTCAAACCATGTTTCTTTTTTAGAAAGAAATACAGGCCTGAAACTTGCAGTAGCATTAAGTATCTCATTTGCATAGATTATACAATTGTCATAATCTTCACTCCAGAGACAGACATCAGCCATCAAAGCATATAAAGCCCATTTAGTTGCTCTACCCTTGGTCTGCCATTCTATTTCATACTTTTCTTTGGCTGCACCGGTTTCTAAAGCTGTTGTTATATCCTTTTTAATTTGAGCGATTATTTCTGCCTCGCTAGATTTTGCAATCTCGTAAGAAGCATCATCATTAACATAAGCATTCAAAACCAGGGGTACTTCCCTGTAATTTCTTACAAGTAAAAAGTATGAAAATGCTCTCATAAAATAAGCTTCGACCAAATGTGAGTTTAGAATAGCCTGGTTATAGGTATCATCTTCCTGTCTTACACCGGGAGCATACTTTAAAACAGAATTAGCCATATTTATAATCTTATAAATATTTGCGTAGTTACAAACAGACGAAGTTGCTGTAATATTAAAATTCTGCAATTGAGCTTCAGTTGAATTTGTGGTATAAATATTTCCACCTCTCAACTCACCCCACTTTATCATATCTGGTACTGAAGAACGCATGTAATAATATCCTGAAGCAATTACAGACTCAACATCTTCTTTAGATTTCCAGTAATTATCTGTTACCTGCTCATTGTCAGGCAAAATATTCAGCCAATCGTTACATGAGCTAAGTGTAAATAAACTTATAACAGCAAGTATTATATATTGTTTTAGTTTCATATCTGCTCTGATTAAAAATTAAGATTAAAACCTAGTGACATTCTTATCGAAACCGGAGTAGTCGCCCCGTCTTTAACCAGGCTGGTTGCAGATGAGGGTAAAGAAACCTCAGGATCCTGTCCTGTATAATTAGTCCAGGTAAGCAGGTCATAACCTGTACAGAATAGATTAAGACTATTTACTCCCAATGACTTACACATTTTTTGCGGAATGCTGTAATTGAGAGACAAAGTTTTTAATCTTACAAATGAAGCCTCTTCAACAAATCTGTCTGAGCCTAAATAATTATAACCTAAACCATAAAGAGCTCTTGGAATATCTGTATCATCACCTTCACTTCTCCATCTTTTAAGTACTGCTGTACTTTGATTGTTATTACTGTACATATTTTCCAAAGACATTCTGGCCGAATTTATTATCTTCTGACCATAGCGACCATAGAAGAAAGTGGTAAGAGTTAGTTGCTTGTATTTAACTGAGAAACCGCCTCCGCCAATAAACAATGGGTTTGAATTACCAAGGTAAACAATATCATATTCATTGATAACACCATCATGATTGATGTCTTCATATTTAGCATCACCAGGATATACAGGTAATGTACCATTTTTCATAGTAATGATATTTCCTTTATAATCCATCATAACATTACCTTCACCATCTTTTGCAAATGTTTCGTCTGTGTTTTGATACACACCATTATATTTATAACCATAGAAAGAACCAACAGGATTTCCTTCAACTATACGTATTGCATAGTTGCCATTACCAAACGAATAGTTTTCTTCGTTAAGATTTTCAGGAAGCTTCTCTACATTATTTATATTTCTGCTGGTATTGAAATTTAGCGCAATTCTAAGATCTTTGTTCTTAAACAATTCATAATCGGTACGGAACTCCCATCCTCTATTGCTCATTTCACCTGAGTTGAAAAATTTGATATTGGTATAACCTGTAGTTACAGGAATACTTACACCACTCAACAATAAATCATAAGTATATTTATTGTAGTAGTCAAATGTCATATTCAGTTTTCCCTGCAACATTGACAAGTCAACACCATAGTTCCATTCTCTCGAGGTTTCCCATTTAAGTTTATCAAGCTGTATTCTTACAGGATAAATGGCAGACATATTCATATATGAACCAAGTGACTGATAAGCACCAAGGTAAAGAGATGCACCATTAGGAGCATTACCACTCCAACCTAAACTTACACGAACCTTAGCTTCATCAATCAGATTTTGCTTTTCCATAAAAGATTCTTCTTCTATGTTCCAGGCAAGACCAAATGAAGGGAAAGTACCAAATCTGTTAGATTTACCCATTGCTGAGTTTCCTTCGGAGTTAACAGTTGCTTTTAATACGTATTTATCAGCATAAGTATATACAGCCTGCGCTATACTTGAAACACTTCTGGTTTCAGACATACCAGAGCCAATGCCTGCAACTACACTACCAACAACCGGGTCAGCAAGTTCAGGAGAAGCGTTACCTGAAGTAACACTGGTATAACTGAAGTTCTGTGATTGATCGGTACGGAAAAGTCCGGTAGCAATCAATGAATGTACATCATTCCATGTCTTATTAAACAATAGCTTATTCTCTGTTTGCAATGAGAATCTGTCTGACAATGCATCAGTACTTTGATTTGCATACTGACTTGTCCAAAGCACACCTGTTGCAATCTGAGGAAGGAACTTATTATTTCTGGAAGTACGCATATTCATAGATACATATCCCTGATATGTCAATGCAAATGGAAATTTGTATTGAGCGTTAAAAGTTATTTTTTCTTCTTTCTGCAAAGTGTTATTATAACTTTCGTTTGCCATTGCTACAGGATTGTAATTTTCACTGCCATTAAATGCTCCCTGAAAATCGTCTTCCTGACGTGAAAAATACTGACTTGTTCTGAGTCCGGTTTCATCATCTATAAAATAAGGACTCTTGTTTGGCATTTTTTGTTGAGCCTCGCTTCTTACATTAGCGTAATTAGCATCTTTATCTGTCTGAGTGTAAGAAAAATCTGCAGTAACTCTAAGTCTGTCTGAAAAGTCATAATTAATATTCAGCTTAGTTGACAACCTTTTAAGATTGGTACCAATAGTTGTACCCTGCTCGTCAAGATATCCAAGTGAGAATCTGTAAGTAGCTTTATCACCACC
>CAZFUO010000027.1:17885-18949 GCA_964522065.1 uncultured Bacteroidales bacterium
GTTGTTATCAATAAAACACCATTAGAACCTTTTGTACCATAGATTGCAGTTGCAGATGCATCTTTTAACACTTCAATAGAAGCAATATCAGATGGAGCGATATTTAAAAGGGCTCCAAAATCTTCTTCATTAGCAGTAGCAAAAGAGAAGTCGCTGCTTATCTGAGTAGAATAAGGAACACCATCTATTACGATAAGCGGTTCTGAAGATGCGCTAAGGGAGTTTGTACCACGAATTCTGATTGAGCTGCGTGCTCCCGGGTCTCCACCCAAAACAACGTCAACACCACCCATCTGGCCCTGTAAAGCATCTTCAATAGACGAAACCGGTACAGTCGAAACAATTTCTTCCATATTAAGCTTCTGGGTAGCAGATGTTTGCTCTCTTCTTGAAACACCCATCTCGTCTCTTTCTATTCTTTTACCCGAAACCACGACTTCAGACAGTATTCTCGAATCGGCCTCAAGTGTTACATTCAATTGTTTCTGACCGGTATATGGAATAGTCTGAGTTTTCATACCAATGTAAGAAATTCTGATTCTTAAACCAGTTTCACCAGAAGGTACAGGCAGATTAAAGTTTCCATCAATATCAGTAACAACACCATTCAGATAACGGTCTTGCCTGTTTACGACTACAACGTTTGCACTATATATTGGCTCAAGCTTATTTCCAAGAACTTCAGTCACCTTACCGGACAGAATTACTGTCTGAGCAAAGGCCTCACCTGCAAAAAGCAATACCAAAGCAAAAACTATATATTTAGTTAATTTCATATCTTTCAAGTTCTATGTTTACAAAAGAATTTCATCAACAAGGTGGAAACAGCCATCCTTGAAAGCAAAAGGCAAATAGAAGTATTTCGAGATTACCTGAATTGCCTCATTTTCACCATTGGTAAATTTGACTTTAAGAGGAGCAGCAGCACCATCGTCAATAATTGATAGTTTATAAACACCATAGGTATCAAAGCTACCTTTTACACCGGCACCAGGATATGGATAACCTGTAAATGTATTCAAATCGGATGTTATAAATAATGATCTCAACCAGTTAGCCAACTT
>CAZFUO010000028.1:0-1860 GCA_964522065.1 uncultured Bacteroidales bacterium
GATAACCCCTACAATCCAAATACCGAGGTTTCGATGTTTTATGCTGATAAGACTTTGGGTATTAAATGGCCGGTAGCAGAAAAAGATTTGATATTGTCGCCAAAAGATATGAAAGCTCCGCTTTTTGAAAACGCTGTAAGATTTTGAAATTTAATGAAATGAGTAAAAAGGTTTTTGTTTCTGGTTGTTATGACATGCTTCACAGTGGTCATGTTGCATTTTTTAAAGAGGCTTCGTCATATGGCGATTTATATGTAGGTATCGGGTCTGATGCTACAATCTTCGATTTGAAAGGCAGGTACACGGTTAATTCTGAGCAGGAGCGTCTATATATGGTAAAATCAGTAAGGCATGTAACTGATGCCTGGGTAAATTCGGGCACGGGAATACTTGATTTTGAAGCTGATATAAGAAGATTAAGGCCAGATTTGTTTGTAGTTAATGAAGACGGACACTCTCCAGCTAAAGAAAAGCTATGTACTGAGCTTGATATAGATTATCTGATATTGAAGCGAATACCAGAAGCTGGTTTGCCAACCAGATCAACAACGTCTTTAAGAAGTGGTACTCAGTGTCAGTTACCGTATAGATTAGATTTAGCCGGAACATGGATAGATCAGCCTTATGTTTCAAAATTTGGCCCTGGTTGGGCTCTTACAATTTCAGTTGAGCCAACTATTGAGTTTATGGAAAGGTGTGGAATGTCAACCTCAACCAGAAATGCTGCCAGAAAATTATGGCCATACCAACTTCCTTTAGAGCATCCTGAAAAACTTGCTGAGATATTGTTCAGATTTGAGAATGAACCAGGAAGAAGTGAAATTTCTGGTGCTCAGGACTCTATAGGTATTTGTATGCCAGGTCTTAACAGGCATTTTTACAACAATGCATACTGGCCTGAAAAAATTGAGTCATGCCATGATGAAAGTATTCTTACATGGTTGGAAGATCATATTTGTATGGTGCTTTTATGGCCCAGAGAACAAGGACTTAACTTATTGAAAGAAACCTACATAAATTCTGAAAATGTTCAAAAGCTTTCAACTGCAGCAGATAATTGCTGGGATGCAATAATGAGAAAAGATTTAAATGCTTTTGCAAAGGCTTATAGTGATTCTTTTGAGGCTCAGATAAAAATGTTTCCTGCAATGATGAACCCTGCTGTTGCAGATGTAATCGAACAGTATAAAGACAAAGCTTTGGCCTGGAAGATGCCTGGTGCCGGTGGAGGAGGATATCTTGCTTTGGTTTGTGAAGAGCCTATTGAGAATTCAATCAGAATTAAAATAAGAAGAAAAGGAATGTAATTTATGAAAATAGCTGTTGTAGGATCTGGTTACGTAGGACTTGTTTCAGGTGCATGTTTTGCAGAAAATGGTACAGAGGTCACATGTGTTGATGTTAATGTTGAGAAAATTGAAAATCTCAAGAAGGGCATTATTCCTATATACGAACCCGGGCTTGAAGAAATGGTTAACAGAAACCACAAGGCCGGAAGACTTTCATTTACAACAGATTTGGTTGAATTACTTAAAGAAGATATTGAGGTTATTTTCTGTGCTGTAGGTACTCCTCAGGACGAAGATGGCAGCGCCGATTTGAAATATGTAACTAAAGTTGCCAGGACTGTAGGTAAAAATATTGATAAATATATTTTGTTTGTCACTAAAAGTACAGTACCTGTTGGGACTTCAAAAATTGTAAGAAGTACAATTGAGGAAGAACTTAGAAAAAGAAATCTGGATTTAGAGTTTGATGTTGCTTCTAATCCTGAATTTCTTAAAGAAGGTGCTGCAATTAAAGATTTTATGAGTCCGGACAGGGTAGTTGTCGGTGTTGAGTCAGATAGAGCTAAAGATT
>CAZFUO010000028.1:1870-5101 GCA_964522065.1 uncultured Bacteroidales bacterium
CAGCTGAAATGACAAAATATGCTGCAAACTCTATGCTTGCAACCAGAATAAGCTTTATGAATGATATTGCTAATTTATGTGAGGTTGTTGGTGCTGATGTGAATATGGTTAGGATTGGTATTGGCACTGATGCCAGAATAGGTAGTAAGTTTTTATATCCGGGTATTGGCTATGGTGGTAGTTGTTTTCCTAAAGATGTTAAGGCTTTAATTAAGACTGCTGAAGTTAACGGCCATCCTATGAGGATATTAAAGGCTGTTGAAGAGGTAAATGAAGATCAGAAACTGGTTTTATTTAATAAGCTTTCTGGTTATTTCAAAGGTATTAATGAAGAATTAAATGGTAAAACGATATCAATTTGGGGTTTATCTTTCAAACCTGAAACAGATGATTTGCGTGAGGCACCTTCGTTGTTGTTGATAAAAAAACTTCTTGATGCAGGTTGTAAAGTCAGAGTATATGATCCTGTTGCAATGAATGAGGCTAAGCATAAGTTTGGTAATGAAATTGTTTATGCTAAAGATATTTATGATGCTGTTTTAGGCTCTGATGCCCTTTTGCTTCTAACAGAATGGAAAGAATTCAGATTACCTTCATGGAACGCCATAAACAGGCTCATGAACAAGCCTGTTGTATTTGACGGTAGAAATATTTATCAGGCTCAGGATTTATTTGAAGCCGGCTTTGATTATTTCTGTATTGGAAAGGTTTATTGATTAACCGAATAGTCTTTTAACAAGATCGCCTCTGTTTAATCTTTTTAGCTTTCTTATTATTGCATCTCTTTTATCTCTTTCGTACCAGAAAAAGTATTGCCTCTGATTTAGCTTTTCTTCTTTGTTTTTTGCAACATAAACGGTTTTAGAGGTATCGTACGGGTCTAAACCTGTATAATACATTTCTGTTGCCAGAGTCATTGGTGTAGGGGTGAAGTCTTGTACCTGTTCAAGTCTGAAATCCAGTTCTTTTGTGTCAGCTGCCAGCGTTGCCATATCTTCTTCAGTACAACCCGGGTGTGACGATATAAAGTAGGGTATAAGTTGTTGCTTTCCGCTTTTTTGCACCCTAAGTCTTTTATTTTCTATATCATCAAATTTCTTCTTGAAAACCTTGAAATTAGCAAAGTCTGCTTTTCTCATATTTTGCAGGACATTTTTACTTGTATGTTCAGGTGCGACTTTTAATCTGCCTGAAACATGGTTGAATATTACTTCTTCCAGGTATTCATCTGATGTCTTTTTTAGTTGTCCCTGTGCATCGTAGGTAAGCATATCATATCTGATACCACTTCCAATAAATGATTTTTTAATGCCTGGTATCTTATCTACAGACCTGTAAATATCAATTAATGGTTGATGGTCTGTATTCAAATTGAAACAAACCTTAGGAAATATGCATGAAGGTCTTTTACATTTTCTGCAAATATCCAGATTTTGTCCCTGCATCATATACATGTTTGCAGATGGTCCGCCAAGGTCACTTAAATAGCCTTTAAAGCTATCCATTGTAGTAATTTTCTTTACTTCCCTTATAATTGACTCTTTGCTTCTGCTGGTTATAAATTTGCCCTGATGTGCTGAGATTGTACAAAATGAACATCCTCCGAAACAACCTCTGTGAATATTTACAGAGAATTTTATCATTTCGTATGCAGGTATTATTTTATCCTTATATTTTGGATGTGGCAGCATCGTGAACGGTAGATCATGCACGAAATCAAGTTCTTCAGTTGACATGGGAGGATAGGGGGCATTTACAACAATTTCTTTATCTCCATATGCCTGAATTAGAGTTCTTGCCTCCATTTTATTTGATTCCTCTTCAATATGTTTAAAGTTTTCAGCCTGGCTTTTCTTGCTTTTTAAACATTCTTCGTGTGAGTAAAGATAAATAGCCGATTCATTTTTAATATCAGTTGTTTTATCTCTGAGGTATGCTGTTTGTGGTATATTATTGAGTTCGTTTAGTTTTTTGCCTGATTTAAGGCTTAAGCAAATATCTTTTAGCGGTTTCTCACCCATACCATAAACTAAAAGATCGGCCTTGCTATCAATAAGTATGCCTGGCATTAGTTTATCAGACCAATAGTCGTAATGTGTCAGACGTCTTAGTGAAGCCTCAATGCCACCTATTAGTACAGGTACTTCAGGGTAGAGGTTTTTAATAATGTTTGAATATGTGATTGTTGCATAGTCAGGCCTTGATCCGGATTTTCCTCCTGCAGTATATGCATCGTCAGATCTTAGTCTTTTGTTTGCTGTATAATGGTTAACCATAGAGTCCATGCATCCGGCTGTTATTGCAAAAAAGAGATTTGGCTTTCCAAGTTTTGTGAAATCTCTGTGATCGCCTCTCCAGTCAGGTTGTGGAACCACGGCAACTTTAAGCCCCTGTGATTCTAAAAACCGGCCTATTACAGCTGCTCCAAACGAAGGATGGTCAATATATGAATCTCCTGAGAAAATTATTACATCCAGACTATCCCAACCTCTTATTTCAATTTCTTTTTTTGTGGTGGGCAGCCAGTCTTTTAAATCACGCTTTACCATTTTATTCAAGATTTACAACCGTTATGCCTGCTCCTCCAAACTGTACATGTTCATCATGAAAGCCGGCAACTCCATGTACTGTAGATAGATATTGACGAATTATCTGCCTTAATGCGCCTGTTCCGGTGCCGTGCAATATTCTTACTCTTGCAACTCCTGTCATTATTGCATCGTCAATATAATATGTTATTGTTTGAAGGGCTTCATCAGCTCTCATACCTCTAACATCAATTTCCTGTTTAAAGTTTAGCTTTTTGCTTCTTATTTCGTCTGAAGTTACTCTGCCAAGGGTTGTGTATGGGTTTTCTTTTTCTTTTTTCTTTTTAGCATGTATCAGATTATCAACAGGTACAGTAGTTTTTAATAATCCAAATGCAACTAATGCCTTGCCATTTTTAATTGAAATGATTTCACCTACCGATTCTTGTCCCTTCAATTTTACAGTATCTTTTTCGGAAAATTCTGTTTTTTGTTCAGGTTTAACAATCTGAGCTTCGGTTTTGACTTTGGGTTTTTTATTTTCTCTTCTTTTTATCTTTTCAATTTTCCTTTTAATGCTATCGTCAACTCCGGTATTTTCACTATTTATTTTTTCTCTGAACTCCTGAAGATCTTTTCTTAATTGCTTAGTTTTTTCTTTTTCTGCCTGTGATTCTTTTATTTCTCTGACAGTATTTTCAAT
>CAZFUO010000028.1:5201-18868 GCA_964522065.1 uncultured Bacteroidales bacterium
TAGTTTTTTCTTTTTCTGCCTGTGATTCTTTTATTTCTCTGACAGTATTTTCAATAATGGCATTCGATTCACTCAGTATTCTTTGTGCTTCAAGTTTGGCTGCTGCAATAATCTCTTTTTGCTTGATTTTTAAATCATGTAGTTCAAGTTCGAGCCTGGCAGCATATTCTTCTGTTTTTTTCTCTCTGCCTCTTATTTGCTGCCTTTTGTTTTCCCAGTATCTTTTGTCTCTGACAATGTCTTGTAGAAATTTATCCATATCAATATAGTCCGATCCGACTTTTTCTGATGCTTCAGATATGACGTCTTCAGGTAAGCCTATCTTCCTGGCAATTTCTATTGCAAACGAACTTCCAGGCCTGCCTATTTCTAACGCAAACAGCGGTTTCATTTCGTGCCTGTCGTATAACATGGCTCCGTTTATAACCCCTTCATGTTCTTGTGCATAGTGCTTTAAATTGCTGTAATGAGTGGTTATAATCCCAAATGATTCTTGTTTATTGAATCTGTCAAGACATGATTCTGCTATTGATCCACCTATTTTGGGCTCTGTACCTGTGCCAAATTCATCTATTAATATCAGAGTTTTTCTGTTTGCGTTTTTGAGGAAAAACTTCATATTAAGCAGGTGAGAACTATATGTACTTAAGTCATTTTCAATAGATTGTTCATCGCCAATATCAATAAATATTCTTTCAAAACAACCAGTAATACTGCCTTCACCAATTGGTATCATCATACCGCATTGCAACATGTATTGTAATAAGCCGACTGTCTTTAAACAAACAGACTTTCCACCCGCGTTTGGCCCTGAAATTATAAGTATCCTGTTTTTTTCGTTTAGTCTTAATGATAACGGAACCACTGATTTATTTTGCTTTTTCAGTGATAATTCAAGAAGAGGATGTACTGCTTTTTCCCACTCAAGGCAAGCCTGGTTTTCAAATACAGGCAAAACAGAATTGAAAAGTTGTGATAATTTAGCTTTACTGTTTAGAAAGTCTATTTCTGCCAAAAGCAGGTAAGATTCTGCCATCTCATATGCTTCAGGCCTGATAATGTCAGTAAGTTTTATCAGGATTTTAATGATTTCTCTTCTTTCTTCGTTTTGAAGCTCTCTGATTTTGTTATTTGCTTCAACCAATTCTTCAGGCTCTATGAAGATTGTTTTTCCAGTGGATGATTCATCATGCACTATTCCTCTTATCTTCCTTTTGAATGCCGGAGAAACCGGAATTACTAAACGACCTTCTCTCATTGCAGGAGTCACATCTTTTTCAACTAATCCCTCTGATTGAGCCTGTTTAAGGATTTGATTTAATCTTCTGGACAATCCGCTTGTTGTTGCCGCAATTGCTCTTCTGATTTCGGCTAGTTCGGGTGAAGCATTATCTTTTATCTCACCAGTGTTGTTGATTATTGAGTCAATTTTTTTGATTATTTCGGGGAATACAGGAGTTGATATAGCTATTTCTGCTATTTCTGGGTATTTAATATGCTTTTCTTCATTTTTAAAAAACTGTACTAATTTAAAAATGGATTCGAGTGATTTTCTTAGATTAAACAATTCGATTTCATCAAGCCAGGCACCCTCTATTCTGGATTTTCTTATTTCTTGTCTTAAATCATAGAAGTTACAATCAGGGAAGTTGTCCTCGAGGTTTCTAATTAATAAAAACTCATGACTTCTGTTTAGCTGGCTGACAATGGTTTCGTAATTTGAAGAAAAAGTCATTTCATCTACTTTCTCTTCACCTAAAGTGCTTGAGCAACCTTTTTTAAGAAGCTGCCTTATTTGATCAAAACCAATTTTGTTTTCGAAATTATCGGGATATGTCATAAAAAAAAACTTCTATTCTGATTTTAGCCAGAATAGAAGTTTTACTTTTTTCCTGACTAAAATGGTCAGGCAAAGATAAGTATTAATAACTGTGCAGACAAAACCCTCAGGAACATAGTAAGTGGATAAACAGTTGAGTATGCTACCGCCGGGGCATCGCTGTTACTGCTTTCATTTGCATAAGCTAATGCGGGAGGGTCGGTAGTGCTTCCTGCAAGTAATCCCATTATTTCAAAATAGTTCATTTTTAATATTCCCCTGGAAATACTACCAACTATTAAAAGTGGTATGGTTGTTATTGCAAAACCCATACCTATCCATATCAGCCCGTTTGTTGTAAAGACTGTTTCTGCAAATTTTTCGCCTGAAGATATACCTACACATGCAAGGAATAGTGTTATACCTACTTCTCTTAACATTAGGTTTGCACTCATCGTCGTATAGGTGTTCATATGAAATTTAGGGCCAAATCGACCTATTAATATTGAAACGATAAGCAATCCGCCTGCTAATCCAAGTTTTACTGCTTGTGGTATTCCGGGTATTGTAAATGGAATACTACCTAAAACTACACCAAGTGCTATACCTATAAAAATAGGAGCAATGTTTGGATGATCTAACCTTTTTAATGAATTTCCCAGTACGCTTTCAACACTTTTTACAGCACTTTCATTTCCAACTACCATTACACGGTCTCCAATTTGTAAAACGATTGAAGGTGTTGCAAGGAAGTCAACACCGGCACGATTTATACGTGTAATATTTATACCGTAAGTTCTTCTTAATTGTAATGATCCAAGTGTTTTTCCGTTTACTGAATCTTTCGTTACCAGTATTCTTCTTGAGATTAAATTGGATTCGTCTTTATTCCAGTCCATTTCTACTTCAACACCAAGAAAAGCTAATACTCTGTCTTTTTCTGTTGCTTCTGTTGCTACAAAAATATAATCATCGGCTTCTAGTTTGGTTTCTGATTTTGTGAGTTCTACACTTCCGTCAGATTTTTTGATTCTTGAAATCACAAAGCTGCTATCCATAATCTGAGTTGCCTCAATTATTGTTTTTCCAAATATTGCAGGATTTTTTACCTGAATACTTAATAATGTGAAATTGCTGTTTTTCTTATTATCGTTGTCAAGTCTTTCTTTTTCTTTTGACATTTTTACACCAAAGATGTACCTTAGAAATACAGTTGCACTAATAATACCAACTACACCAAGTGGATAAGCGGCTGCGTAACCTAAAGCAATTGTTGGGTCTGTAGTTCCTTTAACCTGATGATATGCTTCTTGAGCAGCACCCATACCCGGCGTGTTAGTAATAGCTCCTGATAATACACCTACTATTGTTGAAATAGGAAATGGTGTGATGTAATAGAATGTTATTGCTATTAAAACTCCAATTAAAACAATACCGGCAGCCAGACTATTAAGTCTTATGCCATCTTTTTTAAATGATGAGAAGAAACCAGGACCTACCTGTAAACCAATAGAGTATACAAAAAGGATTAATCCGAATTCTTTCAGGAAATGTACCAGATGTGGTTCGATAACCAGTCCAAAGTGGCTGGCCAGTAAACCTACAAATAATACCCATGTTACACCTAATGAAATACCTCCGACTTTAATCTTACCCAGCCAAACACCGAGAGATATTACAACTCCAATAATAAGAATCGTGTGTGCCACAGATTCTTTCCACACTAAATCGACCAGCCAATCCATAATTAACTTGCTTAATGATACCTAATTACAACCTTTAGAAAACCCTTTTTGGTAAATATTTTATGACTTAATATTTACTGTCTTTTTGACGCCGCAAAAGTACTAATTATGTTAATTGAATATCTATGCATTTCAATAATTAACATACATTAACATATGTATTATTTATTTGGTTTTCATGTATTTGATATTTACTTTTGTGTAATTGAATTAACTTCATTAAATAAGCCATGAAAACAAGTTTGAGAATCTATCAAATTCTATTAATTTTTATAGTATTCTATTCGTGTAAAAATGAAAAAATTGAATCAAGGGGATCAATTGATTTAGCTGGTGTCTGGCAGTTTGATCTTGATAGTGAAAACGAAGGTATAGACCAGGAGTGGTTTTCGAGAGATTTGGGTGATAAAATTGAATTGCCCGGTACAATGGAAGTTAATTCTAAGGGCTTTAAAAACGAAGAGAAATCAACACTTCGTCTTAGCAGAAGTTTTATTTATACCGGTCCTGCCTGGTATAGAAAAGAAGTAAATATTCCAGAAGGTTGGGAGGGAAAACTTATAGACCTCTGTTTAGAACGCACTAAATCTACAATGGTGTGGGTTGATGACAATTTTATTGGTAATTCTCTTATTTTAGAAAGTAAGCAGATTTATGATTTAAGTAAGTTCCTTACTCCAGGTAAACACTTTATAACTGTCAGAGTTGATAATAGTCTAAGTAAAACTCCATATGGAAATGTTCATATATACTCTGATGATACTCAAACTAATTGGAACGGGATACTTGGTATGATTTCGCTAAATGCGAAGTCAAGAACAAATATTTCAAGATTAAAGGTTGAATCTGATATACATGCTAAGAAAATTAATGTAAGAATGTATATTAATAATCCTACTAATGAAAAGTGTATTGTTAAGCTAAGTCTTACTAAAAGAAGGGGAGGTCTTCATGTGAATTTGTCTCCTGAGTCTTTTGTGGTTGAATGTGATTCGGTTATAAATATTGATTATTTATTGTCAGGTAATGCTCACTTGTGGGATGAATATAACAGGACTGTATATGATATTGATGTTCAATTGTTAAATAAAGATAAGTCATTTATTGATTGCCAGAGTACTGTTTTTGGCATGAGAAAGTTTGATACCAAGGGAAGCAGCTTTACAATAAATGACAGGGTAACTTTCTTAAGAGGAAAAAATGATGCTTGTGTTTTTCCATTAACAGGACATGTACCAATGGATGTACAGTCGTGGACGAATGTAATGAGTATTGCAAAAGAATATGGTATAAATCATTACAGATTTCATTCATGGTGTCCTCCTGAAGCTGCATTTATAGCTGCAGATAATCTTGGTATTTATTTACAGGTAGAACTTCCTTTCTGGGGAGGTCTTGAAAATGACACTATCAAAAAACAGTTGTTTGATGAGGGTGTGAAATTGCTGGATAGTTATGGCAATCATCCTTCTTTTGTAATGTTTTCGATGGGTAACGAAATATGGGGAAATCTGGAAAGAGTTGCTGTCTTGATGAATGATTTGAAAAGACATGATAACAGACCTTTGTATACTCATGGCTCGAATGTGAATATTGGCTATTCTTATCCTTTGGACGGTAGTCAGTTTTTTGTTGCAGCCAGAACGCCATCTAATGGCGATAATCATCTGGCACATACAAGATTAACCCATGCTTTTGCGGATTCTAAAGATGGTGGTTTATTAAATAGCATGTCTCCAAACTCTGCTTTTACTTTTAAATATCCTGTTTCTCAGATTAATATGCCTATATTAAGTCACGAGATAGGACAATATCAGATTTATCCTGATTTTAAGGAAATTGAAAAATATACTGGAGTTCTTAAGGCTGAAAACCTTAAAATATTTAAATCTGGCCTGATAAAATCGGGAATGGAAGATTTAAATGAAGATTTTCAGAAGGCTTCGGGTGCGTTATCTGCAATTTGTTACAGAGCTGAAATAGAAGCTGCTTTAAGAACTAATGGTATGGGAGGTTTTCAACTGTTAGATTTACAGGACTTTCCAGGTCAGGGAACCGCTCTGGTTGGCATTCTCGATGCATTTATGGAGTCAAAAAAGGTTATTACTAAAAATGAATGGACAAATTTTTGTAATGATGTAGTTCCTCTTTTGGTTTTTGACAGGTATTGTTATAAGAATTCAGAGAAATTCTCGGCTGTGGTTAATGTTGCTAATTATTCAAATAAAAATATTACTAATAAGGTTTCGTGGGTCTTGTTTGATGATAATGGAAGTGAGGTACAAACTGGATCTTTGAAAAGAAAGCCTATAAATCTTGGTGGTTTAAATAATGTGGGTAGCGTCAATATTGATTTAAAGAAATTTACTAAAGCTACAAAATTAGAGCTTCAGGTTTCTATTGATAGTACTGAATATAAAAATACTTATCCGATATGGGTTTACCCAAAAAAAGATTCAATTCTACATGATAAATCGGTAGTTGTTTCAACTGTTTTAAACAAGGCATTGTTATTGCATCTTGAGAGTGGTGGTAAGGCATTTCTTTTACCAAATCTAGCATCGGTCTATTCAAATAGTTTTCCTGGTATGTTTATTCCTGATTTTTGGAATTTCACAATGTTTAAAAATATTAGTATTTCTAATGGTAAACCGGTTTCTCCTGGCACTATGGGCTTGCTTATTAATAAAGATCATCCTGTATTTAGCGGTTTCCCAACTGAATTTCATTCAAACTGGCAGTGGTGGAATATTGTGAAAAAAAGTAATTCGCTTATACTTGATAATATTGGAAAAGACTTTAAACCTATTGTTCAGGTTATTGACAATATGGAGAGAAACCACAAACTTGGGTTATTGTTTGAGGTTAAAGTCGGGAAAGGCAAGCTAATGGTTTGTACTTCCAGATTGAATGAAAATCTGGACAAACCTGAGGTAAGAAGGCTTTACAATAGTGTATTATCATACATCAAATCAGATAGTTTCAAACCTGAAAAGAGTATTGATGAAGAGAAATTAAAACAATTAATAAGATATACTGTAACTAAATTTTAGTTTTATTCAATGCTTAAGATGTATCCAACGCCTCTCATTGTACGAATCTGTACTTTTTGATCGCTTGATAGATATTTTCTCAAGGAGTAAATAAACGCATCAAGTCTTTGTTGGGTATAAAACTTTATACCTCCCCATATCAAATCGGCAATGGTTTCTTTTGTAACCAGTTGATCCATATTTTTATATAGTAACTCTAAAAGATTTGATTCTCTGATAGAAAGATGTATAACTCCTGATGTTGTATTAAGTGTTTGAGTTTTAATATTGAAGGCTATTGTGCCGAGTTGTACAATATTGTTATCTTGTTTATCATCAGTTTTTAAACCGGTTCTTTTAATAAGACCTTGTAAATAAGCATGTAATTCTTCAGGCAAAAATGGTTTCTTTATATAATTGTCTATTCCAATTTTGTATGCTTCTAAAATAATTTTACTTGAGGTTACACAAGTTTCGAGAATAATAGGTATTTCGCTATCTTTCTCTCTTATTTTTCTGGCAAAATCTAACCCTGTCATTACAGGCATTTCAACATCAGATACAATAACATCAGGTTGGAACTCTTCGTAGGCTTTTAATCCTTCAATTGGATTGCTGGCCCAGAACACCTCGTATTCTCCAATTAGCTCCATTCCTTCTTTAATTATAAAACCCAGAACATCGTCGTCTTCAACCAATAAAAGCTTAATCATACTTTATATATTTAATTGGGTAATTCTATAATAAATTCACTTCCTTTTCCTTCAATACTTTCAACATCAATGCTACCTTTGTGTGCTTTAATTACTTTATGTACATAATTTAAGCCAATGCCGAAACCGTCAATACCTTTATTTTGAATGCGATTGCCTCTTTCGAAATTATCGAAAATGTGCTTTTTCTCTTTGTCGGAAATTCCAAATCCATTATCCTTAACTCTGATTCTGAATTTATCATCCTTCAAATCACATTTAATCTCAATTCTTACAGTTGATTCTGAGTATTTTATAGCATTGTCGATAAGGTTGCTGATTACATTCTCAATTAAAGCAGGGTCAAAACTTGCTTTAATATCATCATTTTGAAATTTTGTTGAAATATATAAATCTTTATTCCTGAAATTTGTGATACTAAAGCTATTAGCAATTTTATCAACAAAGGGTTTGACTTCGATTATTTCAAAATTCGGGATAATTTTTGTGTGCTCCGCCTTGGCAACCAGCAATATTCTTTCTACTGTAGAGAGAAGCTTAGAACTTTGATCTTTGCATATTTGGTAATGCCTGCTTCTTAGATCAGGTTTATCTTCAAATTTACCTGATGCAAGCTGAGAAGCAGACATATAAATTCCGCTTATAGGTGTTTTTAGTTCGTGAGTTAGTGCATGGGTGTATTCTTTAATGAATATCACGAACTTATTTTCTCTTAGCATACCTTTCAATTGTATTATGAGTATTAATCCAATTAGCATAGCAAGTAATAGTGAGAAAAACAGAATAATCTGAGCTTCTCTAAGGATAGATCCTAATGGAGAATTTAGATTTACTTCTACATACTGATTTTCGGTTACCTTATTATATAAGGTGTATTTGTTTTTTTTCTCGACTTTCTCCAAAGAATCATTGACAAGCCTTATGCTGTAACTTGGTACGAAATCTAAATTATCTTCAAGGCTTTCCTTAAACAACGAATCCAATCTTTCGATAGAGCATGGTTTTCCAAGTACAACTAACACTTCCTGCAGGCCCTGGTTGATGTCTATATTTTGTTTAATTCCAATATCTGTAAGCATTTCTTCATCCTTTTGTTGACCAATATCATTTTTAATACTTACATCAACTGACATCATATTCAAGCGTTCAAATATTTCTTTTTCAGACGCCTTTATTAAACTTTTTTCGCTCTTTTCAAGAAAATCAAACTCCATTAAAACATAAGAGTTTTTGAACCATATATACTGAAGTATTAAAAGTGACAGTATGCCAATAATCGAAATAATTCTTATAGATTTTGTTTTGAACATACATTTATGTATATAGAATATCGCAAAGATAAGTCAAAACTGTTTTTTATCCCTCTTTTTTACTAAGATTATCTCAGATTTTGCTCAGTTTATCTCAGATTTCTTTTTAGGATTATGAGTGAATCCTATCTTATTTTTGTAAAAAAATAAGATACAATTTTTTTAAACTATAAACACCCCCTTATTATGAAAACTAAAGCATTAAAAAACAACGAATTACAAGTTAGAAGAAGCCTTGAAGTACTTTCAAATGTTGAAATGGAAAGAATTAATGGTGGCCTTAGAATGGTTACTCTTAGAGATTCAGAAGGAAATGTAAGAATTGTTTTAGTTCCATAAAAATAATATAATAATGGAAACATATATAGAATTCAGAGCTGAGCATTTGTTTTATAATCCGATTAGTAACCCAATCTCCAACTTCAGGTCACTATACGGAATTGACATAGAAAATGTAAGCTCTGATAAGTTTAATAAATACATTTCACGATTGGTTAACGACGCAAGAAGTTACAAAGTTGTGCAATTGTGATAATCATAATTCATGTATCGCTTTTTTAACCTTTATTCGTTTTGTATCCCTGTGAAAGGGAAGAAGAGGGCAGTGGTATGCGATCTTCAGAGGAATGTTATTCAACCAATTCCTTTGGTAGTGTATGGGTACCTTGAAAAGATAAAAATAGTTGATAGTCCAAACGCCTTGCTAAATAACTATAACAGCTCAGATAAAAGGACAATAGAAGAATACATAAATTTTTTATATCACAACGAATTTGGTTATTTTACAGCCTCTAAGTCAATATTTTGCGGATTACAGGATCAAGATAGCCCTGATAGTAGTATCATTACAAATTCGATTGTCGATTTTGATCAGAAATCAACTCATTCAATAGATGAAATAATACCTCAGCTTGTTGAATTAGGCTGCAAAGCAATTGAAATAAGATTTTTCTCCATAATAAGCCATGATACTCTTATTAAAAATCTGTCACTGATACAGAATTCAACAATTGAAAAAATTGAGATTTTACTACAGAAGACGGATTATTTTACCTGTGAAAGTATGATAGAACTTAGCTCTGAGTATGACAAATTAAGTAAAGTCACCATTAGTAATTCTTCTGACAATGTAATATATAAACACAACGACCTGGTTGTTATATATACTACAGAGATAATACGTAATGAAACCAAGTGTGGTGTAACAGGAGAATTATATTGTATTGCTGATAGCAAATTGTTCTGGGAATCAAGAAATTACAACAACTGTCTTTATAAAAAGATTTCAATTGATAAGAATGGTTTGATTAAGAATTGCCCATCTATGCAGGAAAACTTCGGGAGTATAAGTACTACAAAGCTAATGGATGTAGTTAGTTTAGATTCATACAGAAAGTATTGGGCAATAACAAAAGATGAAATAGAAGTTTGTTCAGAGTGTGAACTAAGATATGTGTGTCAGGATTGTAGGGCATATACAATACACATGAATAACATCTATTCAAAGCCATTAAAATGCAGATATAATCCTATGGAATAATAATATTATTTATAAATTTGATTTTTATGAGTTTAAAATGATTTTGTGATATTATATGAGAAAACGTTTTCCCTTTTTCTTACAAATGGACTCTTTTGATTGCGGTCCGGCATGCTTAAAAATGATCGCAAGTAATTATGGAAAAGATTTTAGTTTGAGATATTTAAGAGAAAGAGCTTCTATAAATAAATTAGGAACAAGTTTTCTTGGAATAAAAGATGCTGCAAAATCAATTGGCCTGGATGCAGTAGGCGTTAAAATAGATGTTAATCAGTTAAGTAGTGAGGATGTATTGCCTTGTATACTACATTGGAATGAGAACCATTTTGTTGTTTGTTATAATATAAAGAAGAATATTTTTGGTAAGATTGATTTTTTTATTGCAGATCCTGCAAATGGTTTGATTAAATTTTCGAAAGATGAGTTAGAAAAAAATTGGCTAGGTGTAGATAAAGATAAAAACAAAAAGGGGGTTGCTTTAATCTTTAATACTACACCTGCCTTTTTTGAAAATAACTCGGGAGAAAATATTCAAAAAAGCAAAATCAAACCATTATTTAAGTATTTTGAACCATTCAGGAATAGTTTGTTTCTGTTACTTACAGGTATATTCTTATCGAGTTTTATTCAATTGTTATTTCCATTTCTTACACAATCAATTGTAGATATTGGTATAAAGCAAGAAAATCTTGGTTTTGTAAAAATAGTACTGATCGCTCAATTAGTACTTTTTATTGCAAGGATGTCTGTAGAATTCATAAGAAGTTGGATATTACTTCATGTCAATACCAGAGTAAATATCTCTCTTATTTCTGATTTTCTACATAAGGTAATGAAAATGCCTTTGAATTTCTTTGACACAAAAACAATAGGAGATATACTTCAAAGAATCAATGATCACAAAAGAATTGAATCTTTCTTGACCAGTAACTCTGTTTTTTTTCTTTTTTCTATTACAAACTTTCTGGTATTTGCAACTGTACTCGGCTTTTATAATTTAAAAATATTAGTACTTTTTCTTGTAGGTAACTCTATTTATGTTACTTACGTAATGTTATTTATGAAGTACAGAAGATCATTAGATTACAAAAAATTTGCTCAGTCCGCTCAGGAGCAAAGTAATATTATTCAACTTATATCCGGAATGAAAGATATTAAATTGGGAAATTACGAAAATCAAAGCAGATGGAAGTGGGAACAGATACAGGTTAGCTTGTTTAAATTAAACATAAAGAGTTTGACACTTCAACAGTTACAGCAAGTTGGCTCTATTTTCTTTTCACAGTTGACAAATATATTAATCACCTTTTTATCAGCTAAACTTGTAATCGATGGTAATATTACATTAGGTATGATGATGGCAATTACTTATATAATTGGCCAGCTTAGTTCACCTATCGATCAATTTATTAGTTTTTCACAGTCATTTCAAGACACTAAAATAAGCCTGGAAAGATTAAATGAAATTCATAGCGTTGATGATGAAGATGATATAAAAGACTTTAAAACCAAGATATTACCTGGTATAAAAAATATTACAATCAAAGATTTATCATTTAGTTATGATAATTCTGATTCCAGGTTTGTTTTAAAAAACCTGAACTTTATGATTCCTCAAAAAAAAGTTACAGCTATTGTCGGAGCTAGTGGTAGTGGTAAAACAACTCTAATTAAATTATTATTGGGATTTTATTCACCAACCAAAGGTGAAATCTGTATAGGAGATGTTAAGATAAATAATTTTGATCCGCATTTCTGGAGGTCAAATACTGGATCTGTTTTACAAGACGGCTATATCTTTTCTGAGTCAATTGCAAACAATATTACGTTAGGTGACTCTGAAATAAACTACAATAGGCTACTAGAGTCTGTTAGAATATCTAATTTAATGGATTTTATTGATAAGTTACCTCTTGGATTAAATACGAAGATTGGTGCAGATGGTTTAGATATGTCACAAGGACAAAAGCAAAGAGTTTTAATAGCAAGGGCTGTTTATAAGAACCCTGAATTTATGTTTTTTGATGAAGCAACCAATTCATTAGATGCAAAAAATGAAAAGATAATTGTAGATAATTTGTATGACTTTTATAAAAATAAGACAATTGTCATTGTTGCTCATAGATTGAGTACTGTAAAAAATGCAGATAATATTATCGTTTTTGATGAAGGTAAAGTTGTTGAATCAGGTACTCATTCAGAATTAACCTCATTAAAAGGATATTACTATTCATTAGTAAAAAATCAACTTGAGCTTGGAGAATAATATGAAAAAAGAAGACTATTTTAGCAATTACTCAGTTGAGGTGCAGAATATTATGAAAGGCACTCCTGTCTTTTTGCCGGTAACTGTAACTATACTTGTTTCTGCATTACTTCTTGTATTAGTCTGTATATTTTCTTCAAATGACAATTTAAAAGCTTCAAGAATTAGCGTACATTCATTATTCACGTTAGAAAATGATAGTTCGCTCTCAGACACAATTTGCGTTTTCTATAAATCCAGTTTGCCGATGAAAGTAGGAGATTCTGTTTCTGTGATTATCAATGATGTTAACTTTTTCACAAAAAAGGAATTTTCAGGTCAATTAGTTGAAATTAATTTATTTGAAACCGGAAAATATATGGCAAAAATAAAAACTGATAATATAAGGCTTTATAATGCTTCTTTTCTAAGAAAAAATATACTTCTAGAAACAGAGATGCTACTTTATAAAACAGATGTTTCTTTTTTTGATAACTTATTTGTTACTGGTAACAATTAGCTTTTTGGTAGTGTGATTGTAAATTCAACACCTGTGTTCAATTCACTTTTAACTTTTATTTTTCCATTGTGTGCTTCAACTATTTTTTTTGCATAACTTAATCCTATTCCATATCCAAATACTTTACCAATATTATTGAATTTACCTCGTTTAAAGTATTCAAAAATATTCTCAATATCTTTACTGGCAATACCGTTTCCATTGTCTTTTATTGTAATGATTGTATTCTGTTTATTTTCGGTGCAATTAAGAGTTATAATTACATCATCAACTGTGTATTTAATAGAATTTTCAATAATATTTATAATAACGCTGTCAAATAAGTCTTTATCGATGTATGCATCTAAACTTTCATTTTGAGATGTAAAGTTGAATTTAACTCTACCTTGTGAATATAAAGAGCTTCTATTGAAGAAATCTATTATAGAATAAATGTATTCATTTATATTAACTATATCTTTTTCAATTAATAATTCTGTCATACCACAATTAGAAACAGTTATAAACCTTGTTAATTTTCTTTGCTGCCTTAAGCCTTGCTCAATACACATTGTGTAATATAGTTTTTTAACCTTTTTATCATTATCAAATTCTCCCATATTCAACAGGTCTAAACTCATTGTAATATTGCCTATTGGTGTAGCAAGATCATGAGTTACAGAGCTAACGTATTCTTTAATAAACTGAATATATTTAAACTCATTTAGTACAGTAATAAGCTGATAAATTAAAACAGCTCCAAT
>CAZFUO010000029.1:0-17922 GCA_964522065.1 uncultured Bacteroidales bacterium
TTAGCATTTACAAGGTGATGCCAGCCACCAAAAAGGCATTTTCCGCCTTAGGATTAAAACCAATGATTCCATATATGGGTAAGCTAAATTTTTCAGTAACTTCAATTTCTTTGCTCACTTTCAGTCCGATATTTGTAATTGCAAAACCGTCTGTTGCATAAGTTGCGCTTTCTCCCAATGCTGCGCCTGCAAATACTTTAGCACTCGATCCCAGTGGGTAAGAAAGTTCAAGATATGTTGAATAAGCCTGGCTTCCGCTTGCTTTTTTATCTGCACCGAAAAACATTGTGTTAAGTGATGCGGCAAGCGGGAATGATTCAATGCCTGCATATGAGATCGTTCCTTCAAAAACATGGTCTGTTGTGCTGCTGTAATCGAAGTGTGATTTCGAAAAATTCCAGTTGTAGTCTGTAAGTGTTATTGATAGTGCGTCTGAAAATGCATAAGTTGCATATAAATCGACTTCTTTAACTGATCCGGTGAAACTTCCTGAGCCCCATGCTCCAATTGTGAAACCGCCAATACTATATGATACGAATGGCTGGATATTTGGTGATCCTTTTGGGTTGGTTGCGTCTTGTGGTAAACCTCTCCATACATAAGAGCTTACAATGTCAGCCCCTACACTGAAACTTCCTTTTGATTCCTGAGCAAAAGTTGTTGTTGTGAAAATGGCTAAAATAAAGGTCAAAAGGATTTTTGAAATTGTTTTCATAATTCAAATTTTTAAAAGTTGTTAAACAAATATATCTCTTTTACGCTGCAAACATAAGACTTATTTTTTAAACCACAAAGCAAAAAGATATAAAAAATAAAATAAAAGTGATAAAAAGAAAGCAAACACCATTAAAAGCTATCAAAAAGATGCTAAAAAGAATAAATAGGTTTCATAAAAATATGTATTGATTTGAAAAATATTTGTTAGTTAAATTAATAATTTTTAGCTTATTGAGTCTTTTTACTTTCTATTTGTAGTTTTCGTTTAAATTTGTCAAAAAAAAAGGAAGTGGATAAAGAAAGGTTGAATTTATTAAGTTTAATGTTCAGGCAATTGTATGGAGTCGAGCCTGAAGCGGTTTCGGTATTACCTCAAAGTGGTTCATATAGAAGTTATTGCAGGTTTAAGTCCGGAGATATTTCTGTAATTGGGGCTTATAATGCTGATAAAAAAGAAAATGATGCATTTTTATCTTTTACAGAAAGCTTTAAGAATGCTGGTGTAAATGTACCTGATATTTATGCAAGCGATTTGAATAATGATATTTATTTGCTTGAAGATTTGGGTCATACAACATTATTCGATTATGTAAACGGGAAGCCATATAATGATAATATAAAGAAGTTATACGAACTTAGTCTCGGGGGGCTTACAGATTTGCAGCTGAAAGGTAAATCTTGTATAGATTATTCTAAATGTTACCCCAGATCAGCATTTGATGGTGACTCAATGATGTGGGACTTAAATTATTTCAAATATTATTTTTTAAAGTTAGTCAGAATTCCTTTTGATGAACAGGCTCTGGAAGTAGATTTCAGAACTTTTGCAAATTATTTACTTGGTGAGAATAGTGATTATTTCTTATACAGAGATTTTCAGTCTGCCAATATTATGATTAAAGATTCCAGGCCTTATTTTATAGATTATCAGGGAGGCAGGAGAGGCGCTTTACAATATGATGTTGCCAGTTTGCTCTTTGATGCTAAAGCCAAATTGCCTAAAGATGCCAGAAAAGATTTGGTGGAATACTATTATAATGAGGTTTCTACTAAAATCGAACTGAAAAAAGATGTGTTTATGGCGTTTTATCAGGGGTTTGTTTTAATAAGATTAATGCAGGCAATGGGTGCATTTGGTTTCAGGGGTATAGTTGAAAAAAAACCTGGTTTTATGGAGAGTATTCCTCCTGCATTGAAAATGTTTGATGATATACTTTCAGAGTGGGAGCTTCCGGTGAAGATACCTGAACTAAAGTCGGCATATAAACGTATGCTTGAGTCTGATTATCTTAATGAATTACTTCAGGGGCTTAAGTAATGAAAGGAGTTATTTTTGCAGCAGGGTTGGGAACAAGACTTTACCCGTTTACAAAGGACAGGCCAAAGGCCCTTGTGGAAGTTGGTGGTAAAACTATGTTGGAACGTACAATAGATAGATTAACTAATGCAGGTGTTAAAAACCTGGTTGTTAACGTTCATGCTTTTTCGGATAAGGTGATAAACTGGATTAATTCATATCTGGAAAATAACAGAGATTTTAACATCGTGGTTTCTGATGAGACAAACCTTTTGCTCGAAACCGGAGGAGGGCTGAAAAAAATGAAGCCCTTATTGGAAGATGAGCCATTTTTGGTACATAACGTAGATATTTTGTCAACATTTCCACTTGATGCTCTAATTGCCGAAGATAAGCGTTTTAGTGACGAAACCGCTAAGGGAAGAATTCATCTGGCAACTCTGGCAGTCAGAAAAACAGAAAGTGACAGATATTTTCTCTTTAATAACGAAGGTTTGTTGTGTGGCTGGGAAAATGTAAAAACCGGAGAAAAAAAAATCTCCAGACAAGATGCCGGAGATTTAATTAGGTTTGGTTTTACCGGTGTACATATTATACACCCGGTTTTGTTTGAATTGATGGATGAAGAAGGGATTTTTTCAATAACAGATGTTTATATCAGACTTTCAGCTTTTTGCGACATCCATTTATTTGATATAAGTCAATATGACTGGTTTGATATTGGTACTCCCGATCAATTAAAAGTTGCAGAGTCATTTGTCTGACTTATTTTTTTCTGTGAGAAATTGTTGCTGTTGCTTGATATGTTGGCATAAGTAAAACCTCGGCTATCTGAATGTGATCAGGTGCTGAGGCTGCGTAATATACGGTTTCGGCAACATCATTACCGTCAAGAGGTCTTATGCCCTTGTAGAAATTGTCTGCTGCTTGTTTGTCTCCTCTGTATCTTGTAACTGTAAAATTGGTTTCAACCATGCCTGGTTTAATATTTGTTACCCTCAGTGGGGTATCTACGAGGTCTATTCTTAAGCCATCACTAAGAGCTTTAACTGCAGCTTTTGTAGCACAATAAACACTACCACCGGCATAAGCTGCATCTCCGGCTATTGAACCTATATTTATTATATGTCCTTTTTCTCTGGCTACCATTCCCGGTACAATTAGCCTGGTTACTGTCAAAAGCCCTTTTATATTTGTGTCTATTACGATATCCCATTCGTCAAGATTGCCTTCATGTTCTTTGTCAACACCGATTACCAGGCCTGCATTATTAATTAGAATATCAATTTTACTCCAATTTTCATCTAGTGTGTTTATTGCAGTCGTAACTGCATTTCTGTCTCTGACATCAAAAGGCAGAAGTAAGATATCAGTTTTATATTTATTTTCAAGTTCTTTCTTTAATTCATTTAATCTGAGTTCGTTTCTTGAGTTAAGAATAAGTTTTGCTCCCATTGATGCAAATTTTCTTGCACATCCTTCTCCGATTCCGCTGGCAGCGCCGGTGATAAAAACTATTTTATTCATATATCTTGATTTTTTGCAAAATTACAAAAAAATGAAACTCTTATTACTTGTTGGAAAATAATGACTTTATGCTAGTAATGATAACAAATAGTGGTTGAAAACTTTTATTTTGTAACATTTTGGCTAAAAAATATTAGAAATTGTTGGATAAAATAAAAAAAGCCGTATATTTGCATCGTCAAACAAAACGATATGGAAAATATTATTCTATCAGGCATTATTCTAATTGGTATCATTCTTCTAAAAGGATAGCAAGGTAGTAGGATTGTGTGGATAGATAAAAAATATATAGCCCTTCTTGCTACCAAAGTAAGAGGGGCTTTTTTAATTGAATAACCGAATAATTTTAAATATATGTCAGACAAAGTATTTATTTTTGACACTACGCTTAGAGATGGCGAGCAAGTGCCGGGTTGCCAGTTGAATACAGTTGAAAAAATTCAGGTAGCCAAAGCATTGGAGACTCTTGGAGTTGATGTTATCGAAGCCGGTTTTCCTATTTCAAGCCCTGGTGATTTTAATTCTGTTGTTGAAATCAGTAAGGCAGTTACCTGGCCAACAATTTGCGCATTGACCAGATCGGTAGAAAAAGATATTGATGTTGCAGCCGAAGCACTTAAGTATGCAAAAAATAAAAGAATTCATACAGGTATCGGAACCTCTGATTATCACATTAAGTATAAGTTTAACTCAAATCAGGAAGATATTCTGCAAAGAGCCATTGCATGCGTGAAATATGCAAAAAGGTATGTTGAAGATGTTGAGTTTTATGCTGAAGATGCAGGCAGAACTGACAATGTCTATCTTGCCAGAGTTGTTGAGGCTGTAATTAAAGCAGGTGCAACAGTTGTAAATATTCCTGATACTACAGGGTATTGCCTGCCTCATGTTTACGGTGAGAAAATAAAATTCCTGATGGAAAATGTAAACGGCATTCATAATGCAATCATATCAACTCATTGTCATAATGATCTTGGTATGGCTACTGCAAATACAATGGCTGGTATTTTAAATGGTGCAAGACAAGTTGAGGTAACAGTAAATGGAATTGGTGAACGTGCAGGTAATACCTCACTTGAAGAGATTGCAATGATTCTTAAGTCACACAAGGATCTGCCCTATAAGACCAATATCAATACTCATTTTATTGTACCTACAAGTAGAATGGTTTCAAGTCTTATGAATATGCCTGTTCAGCCTAACAAAGCTGTGGTTGGAAGAAATGCTTTTGCACACTCATCAGGAATACATCAGGATGGCGTTCTGAAAAATCGTGAAAGCTACGAAATAATGGATCCTAAAGATATTGGTCTTGACGAAAATGCTATTATTCTTACTGCCAGAAGTGGTAGAGCTGCATTGAAACATCGTTTGCAGGTATTGGGTGTTGATATTGATGGTGACAGATTGCAGGAAGTTTATCAGGAATTTCTTAAACTTGCGGACAGAAAGAAAGATATCAACGATGAGGATGTTATGTTATTAGTTGGTATGGAACTTAACAAAGGCAAACGTATTAAGCTTGATGGCCTTCAGGTTGTTTCTGGAAAAGGTGTAAAACCTGTTGCAAGTTTATGTCTGGATATAGCAGGTGAGAAGTTTGAGGCTACTGCTTCAGGAAACGGTCCTGTAGATGCTGCAATTAAAGCATTGAAAAATATTATTAAAAGAGAAATGGTGCTTAAAGAGTTTTTGATACAGGCTATTTCTAAAGGTAGTGATGATACCGGTAAAGTTCATATGCAGGTTGAATATGACGGAGTTGTTTACTATGGATTCTCTGGTAATACAGATATTATAACGGCTTCTGTTGAGGCTTATATTGATGCAATTAATAAATTTGTAAAATAATTAAACCTTTGCGGGTGAAAGAATGTTTCTTTAAGATAATTTAAAAGAGTATGGGTAAAACACTATTTGACAAGATATGGGACAAGCACGTAGTTGCTACTGTTGAAGGAGGTCCTACGCAATTGTATATTGACAGACATTATTGCCACGAGGTAACCAGTCCTCAGGCTTTTCAGGGTATCAGAAACAGGAATCTAAAGGTAATGCGTCCTGAAAACACCTTCTGTATGCCCGATCATAATATTCCTACAATCAATCAAAACCTGCCAATTGCAGACCTGATTTCTAGAAACCAGGTTGAAACCCTGACTAAGAATGCAAACGAATTCGGACTTACTTTGTATGGTTTAGGGCATGCAAAAAACGGAGTTATTCACGTTGTTGGTCCTGAAAATGGATTAACTCTGCCGGGTATGACTATAGTTTGTGGTGATTCGCATACTTCTACTCATGGTGCTATGGGTGCTGTTGCTTTTGGTATCGGAACTTCTGAGGTAGAAATGGTTTTGGCTTCACAATGTATTTTGCAGGCTAAGCCAAAGAGAATGAGAATAAACGTTGAAGGTAAGCTGACCGATGCGGTTTCGGCAAAAGATATGGCGTTGTATATTATTTCGAAGGTTACCACAGGGGGAGCTACAGGCTATTTTGTTGAGTATGCAGGTGAAGCTGTGAGGAATCTTACAATGGAAGGACGTCTTACTTTGTGTAATCTTTCAATTGAGATGGGTGCACGTGGTGGTATGGTCGCTCCTGATGAAGTTACTTTTGAATATTTAAAAGATCGTGAGTTTTCACCTAAGGGCAAAGAATGGGACGATGCTGTTGAGTACTGGAAGTCTCTTTGCACTGATGATGATGCCGTTTTTGATAAAGAAATAAATATTAAGGCTTCTGATATCGAACCTATGGTAACCTATGGTACAAATCCTGGTATGGGAGTTGGTATTACAGGTTCTATTCCAACTTTGGATGAAATCGATGAGGCTGGTAAAATATCTTTTGTTAAATCTCTGGATTATATGGGATTCAAGCCTGGAGATAAGATGCTTGGTAAGAAAATCGATTATGTTTTTCTTGGCAGCTGTACAAATGGTCGTATTGAAGATTTCAGAGTTTTTGCTGAATATGTAAAGGGTAAAAAGAAAGCTGATGATGTTGTGGCATGGTTAGTTCCTGGTTCATGGGCAGTCGAAGCACAGTGCAGAGCTGAGGGTATTGTAGAGATACTTGAGGAAGCCGGATTTAAATTGCGTCAACCTGGTTGTTCCGCTTGTCTTGCAATGAATGACGATAAAGTACCGGCAGGCAAATATGCGGTTTCGACATCAAACAGGAATTTTGAGGGAAGACAAGGTCCTGGTGCCAGAACTATTCTAGCCGGTCCGCTTGTTGCTGCCGCTGCTGCTGTTAATGGTTGTATTTCAGATCCCAGAGCATAATAATGAGAAGTAAATACCACATGTTCCCCGTCCCGATACAGGTTAGATTTAACGATGTAGATATAATGGGGCATGTATCGAATACAGTTTACCAAAACTATTACGATACAGGTAAGACCGAGTATTTCGACCATATACTGCCTGATCTTGATTATATTAATATAGGTGTTGTGGGGGCTTCAATTAAAATTGACTATCTTCTGCCTATTTATATGAAGTATAAAATTGTTGTCGAAACCAGGGTTTCCAGATTGGGAACCAAGAGTTTTACGATGAATCACAGGCTGGTAAATACTGAAACCGGCGAACTGCTATCTGTTTGTTCAGCAGTTTTGGTCTGCTTTAATGTGAAGGAGAGTAAAAGTATGGTCATACCTGAACATTGGAGAAAGGCAATTATTGAACATGAGGGCGATCAGTTAATTTTAAAATAAATCCGTAAATCGGAAAATTGATATTAAAATGGAAAAGTTTAAGACATTAACATCAACAATAGTACCGTTACCTATCGAGAATGTAGATACAGATCAGATAATTCCTGCGCGTTTCCTTAAGGCAACGTCAAAAGATGGGTTTGGTGACAATCTTTTCAGAGACTGGAGATATGATAGTGAGGATAAGCCTATTGAGAGCTTCGTTCTTAACAATAAGAAATTTAGTGGAGCGATACTGGTAGCCGGAAAGAATTTTGGTAGCGGTTCAAGTCGTGAGCATGCTGCCTGGGCTATAGCCGGTTATGGTTTCAGAGTCGTGGTTTCGAGCTTTTTTGCAGATATATTTAAAAATAATGCATTAAATAACGGGGTGCTTCCTGTGGTTGTAAGTGAGAAATTTCTAGCCGATATTTTTGAGGCTGTAAATACAGATGCTCAGATAACTTTGACAGTTGACCTTGAGAATCAGAAGATAACTAATAATTCTACTGGTGCATCTGAAAGTTTTGAGATAAATGCATATAAAAAGAATTGTCTTTTAAATGGTTATGATGATATCGACTTTCTTCTCAGCAACAAGGATAAAATTGAAGCCTGGGAGAAGTTGAACAAAAAATAAAAAAATGAAAATTCAGATACTGGATACCACACTCAGAGATGGTGAACAAACCTCTGGAGTTGCTTTTGCAAGTCAGGAAAAACTCAGTGTGGTCAGACTTTTACTTGAAGAACTTCATGTTGACAGAGTAGAGATTGCTTCTGCAAGGGTTTCAAGTGGAGAGTTTGATGCTGTTAAAAGGGTTGCAAACTGGGCTGCTTCTCATGGACATTTAGATAAAATTGAAGTTCTTGGTTTTATAGACAAGGGTGTTTCGCTAAAATGGGTAAATGATGCCGGTTGTAAAGTTATGAACTTTTTATGCAAAGGTTCACTTAAACACGTTACTGAACAGTTAAGGAAAACTCCCGAGCAGCACCTTCTGGATATAAAAAATGAAATAGCACTGGCTGTTGAGATGGGCATATCTATGAATGTCTATCTTGAAGATTGGTCGCATGGCATACAGGATTCACCTGATTATGTTTACTTTCTTATGGATGGGCTTAGAAATGAGCCTGTAAGTCATTTTATGTTGCCTGACACTCTGGGCATTTTAAATCCGGATCAGGCAGGTAGGTTTTGTAAGGCAATGGTTGAAAGATATCCTGAGCTTACATTCGATTTTCATGCTCATAACGATTATGATCTGGCTGTTGCAAATACAATGGCTGCAGCAAGTGCGGGTGTGAAATGTGTGCACGTAACAGTTAACGGACTCGGTGAAAGGGCTGGAAATGCACCGCTGACAAGTGTTGTCGCGGTTTTACATGATCAATTACATTTTGAAACAAACATCAGAGAGGATAAGTTAAATACAATTAGTAAAATTGTAGAATCATATTCGGGTATAAGGATTCCGGCGAACAAACCTGTAATTGGTGATAATGTTTTCACTCAGTGCGCTGGAATTCACGCAGATGGTGATTTGAAAAACAATTTGTATTTCAATGAATTGTTGCCTGAGAGGTTTGGACGTACCAGAGAGTATGCATTAGGGAAAACTTCAGGTAAGGCAAGTATTGCCAAAAACCTTGAAGCGCTTGGTATTGAGCTTGACGAAGATGCGATGAGGCTGGTGACAGAAAAGATTATTGAACTTGGTGACAAAAAAGAACAGGTAACACAGGAAGATCTTCCTTACATTATCTCTGATGTATTGAAACAGACAGGTAGTGACCAACATGTTACTATAAGAAGTTATTCTTTATCTCTTACTCAGGGCCTTAAACCGGTGGCAACAATAATGCTTGATATTAAGGGCGATACATTCCAGGAATCTTCTCAGGGAGACGGGCAGTATGATGCCTTTATGAAGGCTTTAAGAAAAATCTACAAAAATCTGAACAGAGATTTCCCAATGCTTTCAGATTATACTGTAACAATTCCTCCTGGTGGTAGAACTGATGCATTTGTACAGACTGTTATTTCATGGACTTTAAACGATAAGTCTTTCAGAACAACTGGCCTTGATGCAGACCAGACAGAGGCTGCTATAAAAGCCACAATTAAAATGCTTAATATTATCGAAGATTGGGCATAAAAAAATTAAATACATTTCAATTAAAAATTATATGAAACTGAACATTGCAGTACTTCCCGGTGACGGAATTGGACCGGAAATAATCGATCAGGCTTTGAAAGTAACAAAAGCTGTTTGTGATAAATTTGGACATGAGTTAGTTTACAATACAGCTATTGTTGGTGCATGTGCTATAGACGAGTGTGGCGATCCTTATCCAGAAAGTACTCACGAACTCTGTATGAATTCTGACGCTATTTTGTTTGGTGCAATTGGCTCTCCTAAATATGATAACGACCCAACTGCGAAGGTAAGACCTGAACAGGGTTTGCTTGCAATGCGTAAAAAGTTAGGACTTTATGCAAATATCAGACCTGTAAGTGTATTCCAGTCATTAGTTGAAAGATCACCTTTAAAAACCGAACTGGTTAAGGATGCTGATTTTGTATGTATAAGAGAACTAACAGGAGGTCTTTATTTCGGGAAACCGCAAGGCAGGAGTGAAGATGGTAACAGTGCAGTAGATACTTGTGCTTACAACCGTGAAGAAATAGAAAGAATTCTTAAACTGGCATTTGAATATGCTGGAAAAAGAAGAAAGAAACTTACTGTTGTAGATAAGGCTAATGTCCTTGAAACATCCAGACTCTGGAGACAAATTGCACAGGAAATGGCTCCTTCTTATCCTGATATCACAACTGAATATATGTTTGTTGATAATGCAGCAATGAGAATGATTCAATGGCCTTCAAGCTTTGATGTTATGGTTACCGAAAATATGTTTGGTGATATTCTGACTGACGAAGCTTCTGTAATAACTGGATCAATGGGACTTTTACCTTCAGCATCAATAGGATTACATACTTCATTGTTTGAGCCTATACATGGTTCTTACCCACAGGCTGCGGGAAAAAATATAGCAAATCCACTTGCAACAGTACTTTCAGCTGCATTAATGTTTGAATATGCCTTTGGATTGATGAAAGAAGGTGCACTTATACGTGAAGCTGTTGCTGCAAGTATGGATGCCGGATTTGTTACTGAAGATATTGTAATTGAAGAACAAAAACCAAGATCAACAAGCGAAGTAGGAGACTGGTTAGTAGCCTATATAAAAGGTTGATTTCAAAAAAGTAATGCTTTATGAGTTTATTAGTTTAATAGTTCATGGGTTTGTCCCTAACTAATAAGCTAATAAACTCATAAATAATATTATATCCATTCCTGACTGTTAACTTCCCCTTTAACAGAAGCAACAATTACTTTAATAGGAACATTTCTTCCAGCTTTTTCTCTTGCTTTTTTTGCAATTCCAACCAAACCACTACAACAAGGTACTTCCATGATAAGTACAGTCAGTGTGTCAATCATCGAATCTTCAATAAGCGACTGTAGTTTTTCAACATAATGATCTATATTGCTGTCTAATTTCGGACATGCAATAGCCAGCTTTTTACCTTTGAGAAATTTGCTATGAAAATTACCGAGCGCAAAAGCCGTGCAGTCTGCTGCCAGTAATACATTTGATCCCTCAAAATATGGAGCTTGTGGATTTATAAGATGCAGTTGTACAGGAAATTGTCTTAATTCTGATTCCTGCGAAACCGCAGCAGCTGAAGCGGCTACACTAAATGCCGGTTTGAGATTTGATGGAACCTGTTGTTTTGCAGCAGTATCCCAGGATTTTTCATGAGAACCTGAACATCCGCAAGCCAGAGTTTCCTGTTTGTGAACAGAAGACAAATCAATACTATAATTGTTTTTCTTCAACCAATCTATTCCTTCTTTAAGCAATCCTTTTTCACCATGATCTTTAAGATGTTTAAGATGAGCAAGAATCACACTTTCTCCTTTTACCGATATTCTTTCCATTACAGCTACTTCGTCGTATGGCTCAGCTTCTCTTTCTTCGAGGGTTATAGCATTTACAGGACAATCTCCAATACAAGCTCCAAGCCCGTCACAGTAAAGTTCACTTACCATAACAGCCTTTCCATTAATCATTTGCAATGCGCCCTCATGGCAACCTTTAACACAATTGCCACAGCCATTGCATAACTGTTCGTCTATTTTTATTATTGTTCGTTTCATAAAACTGTATTTGCTGCAAATATAGTCTAATAACATATATTTGGCAACAGACATATTTTTTAGAACGAAGGTTTGACTATTTTAGCATTTTTCAAGTTTCTCGAGGTGGCAAAATAATAACTCACCTGTTTTTTCATCTCTCAGATGCAAACCATTACCCTGACAATATTTCCATGATTTACAGTCAGCGCATTTGCCGGTTTTAGCCCATGAGCGGTTTCTCATAACCTGAAATTTATTATTCCAAACAGTCATAAAGTCGTCACTGTAGATATTCCCCTGTATATAATCTGCTCTGAGGCTGGGACATGCACTTATGGAGCCATCAACTAAAACAGAGCCAACCTGAATGCCAGCTCTGCAGAAAAAAGGCATATCTCTAACTTCAAACTCATAATCACCCAAAAAACCTTCACATCCGTAGGAGGCTTTTATAATACCCTCTTTTCTGGTGAATTTAATAAACTCCATCATCTCAATAAACTGAGCATTTTCTAGTTTTAGTTCCGGGTTTTCAGCAGCTCTGCCTTTAGGAAATACCGTAAAAAGTCTCCAGTTTTTTACTCCAATTGATACTAACAGTTTTTTTAATTCATTGAGGTCTTTAATATTCCTTTTGTTTACACATGTAACAACATCAAAAACCAGTCCCGGCGTTGCTGTTATACATTTTATTGCATTAATAGCTTTTTCCCAACTACCATTTTTATTTCTGAACCAGTCATGTGTTTCGGGGTTAAGTCCGTCCAGGCTTACAGTTACAGATCTTAAACCTGCATTTACAAGTTCCTGTAGCTTTTTATCATCAAGCAAATATCCATTTGAGACCATTCCCCAGGGAAATCCTCTTTTGCTGATTTCCATCCCACATATTGCAAGGTCTTTTCTCATCAAAGGCTCACCTCCGGTAAGTACAATCATGGTTTTTTCTGGTGAAACCCTTGTTTTTATAGTGTCGAGAACAGAAGTAAAGTCCTGTAATGGCATATCTTTTACTTCCGCTTCTTTCTTACAATCACTGCCACAGTGTATGCAACTCAGGTTACATCTTAAAGTGCATTCCCAAAATAAATAGGAAAGCTCATGAATGCCGGCTAGATTTTTTTTATGTTGGTTGTAAAGCCTCAGAGCAAGAGTTTTCTTTATATTCATTTTTCAACTTTGATATTGACTTCCTTTGTGGCTTTGCCAACATACCAGCCTCCATTATCTTTACCCCTAACAAATTCAGCATCACTTACTGTAACAGATACTTCATTTGGTTTATATAGTCCCCCTGAAAGTTCACCATCTACATCTTCGGTTAGTATATAAAAAGTTTCTTCAATGTCAGGAATATCAGTAAATTCTACAGAGTACTTACCTTCGCTGTTAGTATAAGCGGTGTCTATGCTTATTTTATGTTCATTTTTTATAATTACTCTCATTGAAGGCACAGGTTGGGATGTAGTTTTATCCGAAACCACTCCGCGAAAATTGAATTCTGCATATGGAGTACCATATTCAACTTTCGGATCATCGCAACCTGTAACAAACGGGAAAAATCCAAGCAGGGCCATAATCGCTCTGTCAAAAAACCTGATAAAATTTGTTTTCATTCTAATTATTTATTTGTCAACAACAACAGTCTTCACACCATACATAGGAACTACGCCATATTCAGGTGCAGGTAAATCTTCTGGCTCTTCACAAGAATGCAGGAACATAGAAATAAATATTGTAAACAAGAGCTTTACAATCTTATCGAAATTTCTGATAATAAAGAGTTTCATATTTTCAGGTATTATCATTTATGTATGCTTTATAGACTGAGTAACTAATTATAACGCTACAATAATACCTTGAAAATAGGTGCCTTTATTTCATTGTTTTTTTTGGTAATTAGAAAAAATCACCGTACTTTTGCAGGCCGATTATTATCAAAAAATGTGTAAGAATTTAATTCTAAGCAGATTAACGTTCTAAGTGTCCTGAACGGCGATTTGTGATGAATATTAGTTTATTTAACAAATAAAAATTAAGCAGTGGATAATTTGAGTTACAAAACCATTTCTGCAAACAAAGCAACTGTGCAAAAAGAGTGGGTTGTAGTTGATGCAACCGACCAGGTGCTGGGGCGTTTGGGCGCAAAAGTCGCCAAATTGCTGAGAGGCAAATACAAACCCAGCTTTACCCCGCATGTTGATTGTGGTGACAATGTGATCATCATCAATGCAGATAAAGTAAAAATGACGGGAAACAAGTGGAATGACCGTATTTATTTAAGACATACCGGATATCCCGGTGGACAACGTGAGAATACTCCAGCAAAAATGATTGCTAAAGATCCTCTAAAGTTGTACAAAAAAGTTGTTTTGGGTATGCTACCCAAAAATAAACTGAGTGATGCCATTATTGGTAATCTTTATGTGTATGCAGGAACTGAACATCCTCATGCTGCTCAGACTCCAAAAAATATTGATATAAATTCTCTTAAATAAGCAGTATGGAAGTAGTAAATGCTATAGGAAGAAGAAAGGCAGCTATTGCCCGCGTATTTATGAAAGAAGGAAGTGGCAAGATTACTATCAACAAACGTGATCTTGACAATTATTTCCCTTCAAGTATTCTTCAGTATGTTGTGAAACAACCATTGAACAAACTGGGAGTTGCTGAAAAATATGATATCAAAGTAAATCTTGATGGTGGTGGTTTTAAAGGACAATCAGAAGCTTTGCGTCTGGCTATTGCCCGTGCTCTTGTAAAAATCAACCCGGAAGACAAATCAGCATTACGTTCAGAAGGTTTTATGACTCGCGATGCGAGAGTTGTTGAACGTAAAAAACCGGGACGCCCAAAAGCAAGGAAGAGATTCCAGTTCAGTAAGCGTTAATCTTTTTTTGATACCACTGCTTTTTATAAAATAGAAGCGTTTAGTATCTAAATGGTCAGGACCTCACTCTGAGCTACCTGACGATTGATTCAAGAATAAAGAATGTAAACGATAAAAAATAATTTTAAACATGTCAAGAACAAACTTTGACCAATTACTAGAAGCCGGCGTACATTTCGGACACCTAAAAAGAAAATGGAATCCAGCAATGGCACCATACATTTTCATGGAACGCAACGGCATTCATATAATTGACTTACACAAAACAGTTGTTATGCTGGACGACGCTGCTGAAGCGATGAAGAGTATAGCAAAAGCAGGCAAAAAAATTCTTTTTGTTGCTACAAAGAAACAAGCTAAACAAGTTGTTGCAGATATGGCTACATCTGTAGGCATGCCTTATGTTAGCGAACGCTGGCCGGGTGGTATGTTAACTAACTTCCCTACTATTCGTAAAGCTGTGAAGAAAATGTCAACTATTGACAAAATGCTTACAGACGGTACTTTTGATAATCTTTCAAAACGTGAACGTCTTCAGGTATCACGCCAAAGAGCTAAACTTGAAAAGAACCTTGGTTCTATTTCTGACCTTAACCGTCTACCTTCAGCTCTAATGGTTGTTGATGTTATGAAAGAACAAATTGCAGTACTTGAAGCTCAACGTTTGGGTATTCCTGTATTCGCAATGGTCGATACAAATTCAAATCCTGATATGATTGACTTTATTGTTCCTGCTAACGATGATGCTACAAAATCTATTGAAATAGTTTTAGGTACACTTTGTGCAGCAATTCAGGAAGGTCTTGAAGAACGTAAGATTGAAAAAGCTGATTCAAACGCAGCTTCTGAAAATGAAGATAAGCCTGAAGCATCAGTTAAGAGAGAACGTCGCGGAAAAGCTAAAAAAGAATTGATACAAAAAGATGATGCTGAGGCTATAAAAGCTAAGGTAGCGTCAAAATATATCAAAGAAGACGAAGAATAAGCTCTGAGCTCAAAATATAAATGTGCTGATGTGCTTGTTTGATAACAAAGGCATGTTGGCACATTTTAGTTTATACAAGAAAATTTAAACAATAATAATACAAAGATTATGGCAGTTACTATGGCAGAAATCTCCAAGCTACGTACTATGACAGGAGCTGGGATGATGGATTGTAAAAATGCTTTGATTGAAGCAGAAAATGACTTTGAAAAAGCAATTGAGTTGATACGCAAAAGAGGACAAGCCGTTGCTGCAAAACGCAGTGATCGTGAAGCTTCAGAAGGTTGTGTTCTTGCTGCTACCAATGGTGGATTTGCAGCAGTGTTGGCATTGAAGTGCGAAACTGACTTCGTAGCTAAAAATGCTGATTTCATTGCTTTGACACAATCAATACTTGACGTTGCACTTGCTACTCAACCTGCAAATCTTGATGAATTAAAAGCTAATGTAATTGATGGTAAATCTATCAGTGATTTAGTTACAGACCGTAGTGGTATCACAGGTGAAAAAATGGAAGTTGACTATTACGAGTTTGTAAAAGGTGCTGCTTCTGTTGCATATATTCACCCGGGTAATAAGCTTGCAACTATTGTTGCATTTAACAAAGAACTGGACGCTCAGGTTGCCCGTGATATAGCTATGCAGACTGCAGCAATGAGCCCTGTAGCTCTTGATCGTGAGTCTGTTCCTGCTAAGGTTATTGAAAAAGAACTTGAAATTGCCAGAGATAAAGCGAGAGAAGAAGGTAAACCTGAAAATATGTTGGATAAAATTGCTCAGGGTCGTCTTGGTAAGTTTTATCAGGAGTCAACATTGTTGGAACAGTCTTTCATCAAAGATAGCAAGATCAATATTCAACAGTATCTTAATAGTGTTGATAAAGATTTAAAGGTTGTTGATTTCAAACGTGTTACTTTAAACATGGAGTAAAAATCAGTTTTCTGAAATTTTAATTAAAAAAAGAGTTGTCCTGAAAGTTCAGAGACAGCTCTTTTTTTTTCTTCTAACAAAGTGATAGTTATCTTTTGTGAATGGATATTAAAAATAAGTAATTAGTTTCAGTGAAACGGGCGTTTTTTTAAGTCTAAATTGCAATTTATCATTTTCTTTTTAATTACATTTGTGATTAATATAATTCGTAAGACTAATAATTAAATTGATAAATATATTTAGTAACTAAAATTGATGATTATGAAAAAGTGTTTATTACTGGTTTTAATCATTGCTTGTGTTTCCTCATATTCTTTTGCTGAAGAACTTGAGGTTAAAAAAGCAGATAATGTTGCAGCTGCAGCAGATTTCTCACATTGGTCACTTGGAGCAAAAGCCGGTGTAAATTATACCGACATTTATGATACTCCAATGAGAAGAGACGACAACTGGCATCCTGTATTAGGTGCTGTTCTTGAATATACTTTTAATCCAATCTTCGGACTTGGTTTAGAGTATGAGTTCAATGACTACTGTTCCGCAGTTTTGCATAATGGTACTACTATCGTTTCTGCAGATGCATTTGGAAATACACATGATGCTTCTTTATTTGCATCTTTCAATCTTTCTAATATTCTAAAACCAGTACGTGAAGGTTTCTGGAAAAAAACAAACATTTATGCTAACCTTGGTGGTGGTGTTGGATATTACCAGTACGACTTACAAAGTGTTAATTTCCCGGGTACAGACAATGGATTATCTCCATTAGCTTATGTTGGATTGAATGCAGAGCATAACATCAGTGACTCATGGGCTATAGGTCTTGAAGGTCAATACAGATATTATGCTAGTAAAGAATTAGGTGGTTTATATTCACAGGCTGATATTAACCAACTTGGTAATATTACACTTGGTTTGAGATATAAATTTGGAGCAAAATCCAAAAAACACGTTCGTAATGTAAGCGTAAGTGAATATAATTATGTACCTGTACCTGTGGTAGAACAGCCAAAGGCTGAGCCTGTTGCTGAAGTTAAACCACAGCCAAAACCTGAGCCAAAACCAGAACCAAAGCCAGTTGTTGAAGAACCTGTTGTGAACTTCTCATTTGAGAATATACAATTCAAATTTGATTCAGATCAATTGACAGACGAATCAGTTGTAATTGTAAACAATCTTCTTAACACTTTAAATACATACAAAGGTTGGAGTAAGTTGCAAATTAATGGCCACACAGATAATGTAGGTTCAAGTGCATACAACCAGAATCTATCCGAAAGACGTGTTGCTACAGTTAAGAATTATCTTGTTGAAAAGGGACTTCCTGAATCAAAGATCAGTTTTAAGGGATTTGGTGAAGAAAAACCAATTGCTACTAACGAAACAAAAGAAGGCAGATACAAAAACCGTAGAGTTGAATTTGAAGTATCTAAGTAATTCTGAAATAATATATTAAAAAGCTCCCCGTTGTTGTACTTCGGGGAGTTTTTTATTTAATATCACCTCTTACTTTGAATAATTTTTTTGAAAGGTATTCACTTACCTTTTTTCTTACATCTCCTTGTAAAAGTATCTCGTCATCTTTAGCTGATCCGCCTGTGCTACAAAAAATCTTAAGCTCTTTTGCTAAATCTTTTAAATCACTTTCGCTTCCTT
>CAZFUO010000030.1:0-17281 GCA_964522065.1 uncultured Bacteroidales bacterium
AGGTAAAATGCCTGCTCCTGCTCATATTGTACAGGAAGACGTTGTTGGTCCTTCTTTAGGTAAGGAAGCAATTAAGTCTGGTTTAATCTCATTCATAATTGCATTCGTTCTTATTTTGCTTTATATGCAGATCAACTACGGTTTGATACCGGGTTTAATTGTAGATATAAGCTTGCTTATAAACGCTTTCTTTATCATGGGTATCTTATCTTCATTCCAGGCTGTTTTAACACTACCGGGTATTGCGGGTATGGTCTTGACTCTTGGTATGGCTGTAGATGCTAACGTGCTAATTTATGAGCGTATTAAAGAGGAATTGCGATCCGGTAAATCAATGAAGAAGGCTTTGGCTGACGGTTATAAGAATGCTTTGTCTGCTATTATGGACGGTAATATAACCACATTGCTTACAGGTATAGTGCTTTTCGTATTTGGTTCAGGACCTGTTAAGGGTTTTGCAACTACTCTTATCATTGGTTTGATTACTTCAGTATTCTGCGGTGTATTTGTAACCAGATTAATTTACGAAGCATTCCATGCTAAAGATAAATTGTTGTCAGAAAAATTCACTACCAAACTTACAGAAAATCTGCTGGTAAGTCCGAAAATAGACTTTATAGGAAAACGTAAAATCGGTTATACAATTTCAGCTGTAGTTCTTTCAATTGCAATTGTTTCTATTGTATTTAATGGCCTAAGTCTTGGTGTAGACTTTTCAGGTGGACGAAACTATATTGTAAGATTTGACCAGCCGGTAAGAACAGATGATGTTAAAAACAGTCTTGAAAATCATTTTGACAATGCTTCTTTAACTGTAATAACCATTGGGTCTGAAAATCAAGTAAGGATTACAACTAACTACAAAATTGATGACAATAGTCAGACAATAGATAATGAGGTTGAAACCTTGCTTTATGCTGGTTTAAAATCATATGTTGGAAACGATGTTACAAAAGAACAGTTTGTAAAAGATAATATTGTAAACTCGCAGAAAGTAGGTCCTGCTGTTGCTGATGATGTTACATCAGGAGCTTATTGGGCTGTGTTCTTTGCAATTATCATTATCGGTCTTTATATCCTTATCCGATTTAAAAATGTTTCATTTAGTGTTGGTACAATAGCTGCTTTAATACATGACGTATTGTTCATTATTGGTTGCTATTCAATTTTCTATAAGATTGTTCCTTTCTCACTGGAAATTGACCAAACCTTTATTGCGGCAATTCTAACCATTATCGGTTATTCTGTAAACGATACTGTGGTAATCTTTGACCGTGTTCGTGAAAACTTGTCATACTATCCTAAACGTAATAAGAAACGCTTATTGAATGAAGCTCTTAACCAGACTTTGGTAAGAACATTCAGTACTTCATTAACTGTTTTAATTACTTTACTTGCGTTGTTTATTTTCGGTGGTGAAACAATCCGTGGTTTTGCATTTGCAATGCTTGTAGGAACAATTACAGGTATTTATTCTACACTTTATATTGCAACTCCGGTTGCTTATGAAGTACAGAAGAGACAATTGAAGATTACAAACGAAGATTTGGAAGACGATAAATAAGTATCTTTCATAATATAATAAAAGAAGCTGTCTCAAAAGGTAAATGAGGCAGCTTCTTTTTAATTTTATACCCAGGCTAAGGTTTGTGAGATATAAGTTTATGAGTAAACAAGTTTGTATCCAATTCTTTTTAAGGAAATTATTTTAACTTTTGTGTCGTACGAAAGCCTTTTTCTAAGCTTAACAATAGCACTGTCAAGATTTCTGGAGTTATAAAATGAAATTTTACCCCATACAGCTTCAATAAGTACATTTCTGATTACTGTTTCTCCTTTATTGTTGGTTAGTATGTCTAAAACATGAGATTCAATTGCTCCCAGTTTTATCGTTTTATCTTCAAACAAAAGTGATTGAGTGACCGGGTTAAAATTATATAATCCAATTTTCTTAAAATATCCAGTAGCAGGATCTAAATCTCCGATTACTTTTTTTATACGTATTAGTAATTCTTCCAGTTGAATCGGTTTTTTCAGATAGTCCTCACACCCAATTGTGAAACCGCTTCTCAAGTGATTCATATCTGAACAAGAAGTTAGAAATACAAAAGGCAAGTGTTGGTATTTTTGTTTTACTTCTTTTGCAAAATCAAAACCATTGCCGTCAGGTAACATAACATCCAGCAAAATAAGATTTGGTTTATTTATTGACAAAACCCTTCTTCCATCTTTTAATGTACCAGCTACAAGAATTATATATCCTGATTCTTCTAAAAAATCTTGTACCAATCTTCTGGTTATTTCATCATCTTCAACAAGCAATATTTTTTTCACGATAGTATTTTTTGCGGCACAATTTTATGAATCAATTTACAATTTTGCAAGCTAAAAATAGGCCAAAATAGTGCCAAAAAAGTGCATATGCATTTAAAGGCATTCTAGATGGGTAAGAATAAGCAATAATAAGCAATTATTCTTTCTCTTTTTAATTTTAGGTCGTTATATTTGTAAACAATAAAGGGGTGTATTTCCTCTTCTTTTTTATAATTAAGCAGGTATTGGAGGACCTGTATAAAAAAGAAGAGGAATTCACTTTTTATGTAAACCCCTTATAATTAGGCTTTGAAATTGAGTAGCTGATTTTCAGCTTCAGTGATTTTTTGGAAATCAAATAGAGAAGAGACTTCTTCTTTTAGTTTTACGATACTTTCTGTACAAAGGTTGCCAATACTACCTTCATGTGTATGATTTAGCTCTCCTGAAAATTTAAAATCTCCCGATTCTATAGCCAGGCCAATTTGTTTATAAGCATCTCTGAAAGGTACTCCTTTTTGAGTAAGTTTGTTTACCTCCTCGACGCTAAATAAGTATTCATACTTTTTATCATCAAGAATACTTTCATTTACTTTAATTTCTGCCATCATTAAGGAGGTCATTTCAATACAGTCTGTAAGCTCTGTAAAAGATGGTATAAAGATCTCCTTTAATATCTGCAGATCTCTGAAGTAACCTGAAGGAAGATTGTTTATAATGCCAGTAATTTGATATGGCAGCGTTTGTATTCTGTTGCATTTTGCTCTAGTCAGCTCAAATACGTCCGGATTTTTTTTGTGAGGCATAATACTCGACCCGGTAGTATATTTATCATCAAGTTTTATAAAACTAAAATTTTGACTGTTAAACATGCAAGCGTCAAAAGCTAATTTAGATATTGTTCCTGCAATAGAAGCAAGTGCATACGAAACCACACGCTCCATTTTGCCTCTGCCCATTTGTGCATAAACAACATTATAATTAAGACCATCAAATCCAAGTAGATCTGTTGTCATTTGTCTTTTTAAAGGGAATGATGACCCATATCCAGCTGCAGAACCCAAAGGATTTCTGTTGCAGATACGAAAAGCTGAATGTAATAATTGCAAATCGTCTATCAAAGATTCAGCGTAAGCACCAAACCAAAGCCCGAAAGAAGAAGGCATGGCGATTTGTAGATGGGTATAACCAGGCATTAAAACATTTTTATACTTTTCACTTTGAGAAACAAGAACATCAAATAACTTTATGACCGACTTGAATACTTCAAATATTGCAGATCTGGTAAATAATTTCATGTCAAGCAAAACCTGATCATTTCTCGATCTGCCACTATGAATTTTTTTACCGGTATCCCCCAAAGTTCTTGTAAGGTAAAGTTCAACCTGTGAGTGAACATCTTCTATACCATCTTCAATCTCGAAAGTGCCATCATCAGCCATTTTGTAAACCTTTTTCAGCTCGGCGAGTATGGCAATAAGTTCGTCTTTGGAAATAAGATCTATGCTCTCCAGCATTATGCAATGAGCCATAGAGCCAATAACATCATATTTTGCTAAATACAAATCCATTTCGGCATCCCTGCCAATGGTAAAACGTTCAATTTTCTTATCTACTGATGTTGATTTTTCCCAAAGTTTTTTCACTTTACTATCAATTTAATTATCAATACTCCAACATTGAAAGGATTTCAGCTACTTTCTCAATACCGTCTTCAAGAGGCTTGCTAACCATAGCTTTAAAAATAAATGGGATATCCGATTTTACAGTTAGTCTTATTCTGGTATCTTCAGTGTCCATTTCTTTAAGTTGTATCCAACATGTAAATGGCACCGGCGATTTTTCAGATTCAATTTTTATAGTTTTGTTTGGCTCCCTTTCTACAATTCTTACAGTTATAACACCAACATGCTCAGCCTTAAATGAACATGTGTCTTTATCAAAGACAAGATCTTTTATCTTGTCTTCGGGGAGTCTCTCTTTTAATTTTTCAAGATTATTGAAATCTGAAAGCTTAATAAAAACCTTTTCAGAATTGTATGGGATTTTTTTTACACTGCTAACAAATTCCGTCATTTTAATAATTGGTTTTTGGTGACCAGGTACCCGGAGATTTTCTCCATTCTTGAAGAGCTTTTAATTCCGATTCATGAATGTAGTCAGTAGCAAGAGCCATTTCAAGAACAGATTCGTAATCACTTAATGTTGTCAGCTCGACTTTCGCTTTTTTAAACGCTTCCTCAGCTACCGGAAAACCATAAGAAAAGATAGCAAGCATACCAATAACTTCGCTACCATCTGCTCTGATAGCATCTACAGCCTTCAAGCTGCTTCCGCCGGTAGAAATTAAATCTTCAATAACGACAACTTTCATGCCTGGCTTTAAATCACCTTCAATAAGATTTTCTAAACCATGATCTTTTGGAGAAGAACGAACGTAAACAAAAGGTAAGCCCAGTTCTTCAGCAACCATAGCTCCCTGAGCGATTGCACCTGTAGCAACTCCTGCTATTGCATCAACATTATCATATTTCTCACGTATTAACCTTGCTAATTCAAGTTTAATAAAATTTCTTAATGCCGGATATGATAGTGTTTTTCTATTGTCACAATAAATAGGAGATTTCCAACCGGATGCCCAGGTAAAAGGATTTGAAGGCTGTAATTTTACAGCTTTGATTTTCAACAATTTTGAAGCGATGATACGTTCTAACTTTTTCATCAGTAATTAAATTAAATTATCAGTGTTCTGAGATGCAAAAGTAAAAAATGATAATGTATTTGCAGTTACACAAAAGCTAAAATATTGACAATTTGCTAGAAAAGATAGTTAATATTTATATATATGCCTGTTTTAGAGGCATCACGCTTGTCTAAAGCCCTACCTGCATCTAGTGAAATAACAAAATTTTCATTCATTCCTATTTTTAATCCCCCTCCAAGAGAAGTATGTAACCGCTGACCTTCATTAAGATCAAAGTACTCTGTAACTTCAGGAAAAGTTAGCTGATTGAGATTCCAGTCAACTTCGTCTGTTACAATACCGGCGTCAACAAAACCATTTACTCCGAGATAAAAGTTTTGATTAAACAGCGTGAATTCTGCAGCTCTCCATCTTAACTCGAAATTGCCATATGCAAAACCTTCAGAGACGATGCGGTTTCGAAGTATACCTCTTAAGCTGTTAGCACCACCCAAGCCTGTTACGTTTGATCTTGTAGCAAAAGGTGAAATTAATTGAGGCATTCTGAAAAATGGAATATCTGAATTTCCGATTTTGCCCTGGGCTCCGACTCTGATTGCCAGATTTAGTTTTTCTTTAATAATTGAATGGTATTGCCTGTGTACAATTGAATACCTGTTATATGGGAGTTCATTTAAAAACTCAGGAGCAATTTCAACTACAGCTTCAGTACAAATACCACTTTCCGGATTGATTAATACATTTCTGGTATCATAAATCATACCAATTTTAAATGCATGAACATTACTGCCGTCTGATTCATCAGGGCTTATTAAACCCCAATCAAGATATTTTCCATAAAGGCTGGTCCCGTCTAGAAAATTCGGGTCTGAAGTATCTATTCCTTTGTTTAATTTATTGAAATTTACTTCCTGTGGATTGTAGTTGAAAAAATTGTAACTCCCCAGCCAGTTAAGATTGTCAATTAAAAACCTGCCTTTAAAATCGGCCATTAGCCTAAACTGTCTTTGAGACATCCTGTAAAATGCTCTGTTTGACTTTTCGGTATCAATATCATATTTAGATCTTAGTCCGTTAAATCCATAAAAATCGAGCATATCTTCCTGAACATAACTAATATCCAAAAATGTTCTTACCCCACTCAGTAATTTGTCAGAATCAAAGTATAATCTATACAAGCTACTACCTTTAGTATATTTAGATACTTCCAGATATGCAGAAAAATCGTAGGCAGGGAAATTGCTGCCATCTCCATAGTTGAATAAATTTAAAATTGCCCCGTATTGAAAGCCTTCATCAGAGTTATAACTTATTGCAGGAAGTCCTCCGATATTGTAGCCTGATTTAGTCTTCTCCTGACTGATAGCATTGATCGTCAAAAAGATCAAAATGCCTAATAATGCAGCTCTCTTCATAGAATTAAATTTAATCCGGTTAGTAAAACTAAGTGTAAATATAGTTTTAAAAACAATTCAGGCAATAGCAAGAGAGAAAAAAGAAATTTTGATACCTTCAATACCATTAAATGCTTGTCCGCAAGCTTCTAATGTAGAACCGCTGGTAAGCACATCATCAACTATTAAAATGTGCTTGTCTTTGAAACATTCTTTATCTTTTACAGAAAATATAGTAGAGACATTCTTCCATCTCTCGTATATACCTCTGGTTGTTTGAGTAAAATTGTCCGTGCCCCTTATAAGATTTCTAAAATCAGTATCAATTCCGGTCGATTCAGATAAACCTTTAGCTATCCATTCACTTTGATTATAACCTCTTTTTTTTAATTTTTTCGGATGCAAAGGCACTGGCACAATAAAATCTATATCTTTAAAGAAAGCACTTGACTCAAGGATGTTTCCAGCAAATGCACCTAGATATCTACCCAATTGCTTATCGCCCTTGTACTTAATGTCTTCAAGTAAAAGTTGCATATAAGATCCTTTCTGATACTGAAATGCCGAAACCGCTTTGCTGAATTCTATTTTTCCAATAAATCTCTCACAAGCTTTATTTTCAGTTACCGACGAGAATTCAAAAAGTGGCAGGCTGTATAAACAATTATTACAAATATGCTTCTCTGAGTATGTCAAAGAAGTTTTACATATATGGCATACCTCAGGAAAAACCATGTAAATCAAATCTGAAAAATGCTTATTAATAGATTTCATCATCAGATTTACCAAATATTTTTTTTATGCACTCACTTATTACGCTACTCTCAAAACCTCTACCCTGAGCAAAACGATATAATTTATTTTTTCTTTCAGCTTCATCCGCACCCCTTATTGATTTGTTTTTAGCCGTTAAAACACTAAGAGCAATACTTTTATAGCTATCCAAGTCTGTTTCTTCAAAACATTCATCAATGAGTTTGGCAGGCAAGCCTTTTTGTCTAAGCATATAGACTATTTTTACCCTGCCCCATTTACTGAATTTCATTTTATCGTTTATATACGATTTTACATACCTTTTTTCGTTTATAAAGCCTTCTTTCTCAAGCTTTTCAATTAAATTAAACTTTTCCTGAGGGCTTAGTTCAAACCTTTCAAGCCTTGTTAAAATATCCTGTTTACAAAGTTCAACAGAAGAACATCTGGATGCTGCATATTCGTATGCCTCTTTAAAACTATCCATTATAAGGTTTTTTTGCTTTAACAAATCGGGGTTTCCCGCTTAAATCATTTATAATCATAGTATCAACATAACCAATATTCTCCAGCAAATCAGAAGTTTGTTTGCCAAGACTACTGTTTATTTCAAAATAGATTTCTCCACCTTCTTTAAGTAACAACAATCCTGCTCTAGCTATACAATTATAAAAAATCAGCGGTTTCTCATCTTCTACAAATAGAGCCATTTCTGGCTCGTGGTCGAAAACTCTGGATTCCATCGTTGATTTTTCACTCAAACATACATAAGGAGGGTTACTTACAATTAAGTCTAATGTCCCTATTGATTCATCGTTTACTACAAAATTTAAGACATCTGTCTTTTCAAGCTTTACAGAAGAATTATTCAATTTTATATTTTCTTCAGCAATTTTCAAAGCATCATTAGATAACTCAATACCTTTAACTAAGTTCGTATTTAAATTTTCAGACAAAGCAATGGCAATACAACCACTTCCGGTACAAAAATCTGAAATATTTAAATTTTGTTTAACGCTGTAATTCTTAACAATAATATCAACCAATTCTTCTGTTTCAGGTCTTGGTATTAAAACTCCGGGTTTTACAACCAGCCTTACACCATAAAATTCGGTTTCGCCAATGACATATTGTACAGGTTCGTTTTCAGATAGTCTATGTACAGCATCAATCAGTTTATTGGCTGTATTTTCCGGAATTTTCATATCTTTACGGCCGTAAAACTGATTTCTGTCAATATTGGCAATTTTATCCAGCAGTAAAAGTGAAATATTTTTCAATTCTCTGTCTGAATATAAATCTCCAAGTTCTTTTTTTATAAAAGATAAAAAGTTCTGCATGTTTAACAATTTGTTTACAAAGCTAATTGAAAAATCCAATTTTTTCCAATTTTAAAAATGAAATCTGATATTTTTACTCCTGAAGACAAAATGTATATGCGAAGGTGTATACAGCTTGCCCTGAATGGCAAGGGACTGTGTTCTCCAAATCCAATGGTAGGCGCTGTCATTGTAAAAGATGGAAAAATTATTGGTGAAGGCTGGCATCAAAAAGCAGGAATGCCACACGCAGAACCTGTTGCCATAAACTCTGTTAAAGATCAGGAATTACTTAAGAAAGCAACATTATATGTTAGCCTCGAACCCTGTTCTCATTATGGCAAAACTCCTCCTTGTGTAGATCTAATTTTGAAAAAAGGCATTCCACGTGTAGTGATAGGTTGTCTAGATGTTTTTCCATTAGTTTCTGGCAGTGGTGTAAAAAAACTGAAGGCAGCCGGAGTAGATGTCCTTGTAGGCCCTGAAATGCAGGCCTGCCTTGATCTTAACAGAAAATTTTTTACATACCATGCAAAAAAGAGGCCTTATGTTATGTTAAAATGGGCTCAGACTGCAGACGGTTTTATCGATAATGACCGCACTCCAGGTAGTGAAGAGCAGCCCTTAATTATTTCAACTCCCCTGACTAAAATTATAACTCACAAATTAAGATCAGAATTTGATGCCATACTTGTGGGTACAAATACAGCCCTTATGGACAACCCCAAACTAAACGTAAGAGATTGGGCGGGCAAAAATCCGTTGAGATGTATTACAGACAAAAATCTGACACTCAGCAACGACCTGAATATTTTCGACGGAACCGCTGATACTTTGATTTTTACTGAAAAAACAGGCTTAGACAATGCATCAGTAAAGTATGCTACTATAAATTTTGAAGATAACCCTGCAAAGAAAATACTGGAGACGCTTTACAAGCTAGGAATACAATCCCTGCTTGTAGAAGGAGGTGCGAAATTGCACAACGCATTTATAAATGCAGGACTTTGGGACGAAATACACGTTGAAACAGCTCCATTTGCCATTGGAAAGGGTGTCGCAGCACCCGATTTGAACAACGCTAAATATAAAAAACTAACTGAACAGAGATTGGGAACAGGCGATGAATTTAGAATTGTTAAGGAATATAGCTCTACAGTGACTTTCACCTATAATTTTTCATAAAACTTTGTATTCATTCTCTTAAAAGATAAAAATCTTACTAATTTTGCCGACCAAAGCACAAATGTGCTAAATACCAGACTGAAAAGTAAAACAATGATGATAAATATCGCACGCCGTTTGCTAGTTTTTTTTGCAATTGCAGGTACACTATCTTCCTGTTGGGAAGATTTTACCGAAAGGGAGTTTAATTCTGCAAATGTTTTGAGTTTTACATTCGACCAGCACGACTCAGTGCCTGGCATTGAAGATTATGTATTTAACATAGACCAGTTTTCAGGAAGAATATACAATCTTGACTCAATGCCATATATGACAGATGTGACAATGCTGTCCCCATCTGTCAGTTTACAATCATCTAATGGCGAACTATACTTAAACGACTCTTTGTGGGATGGAAAAAGAGATACACTTGATTTCACAAATCCGGTAATTTTAAAGAATACCTCAGCTGATGGTAAATATACCAGAACTTATACCATAAACATTAATGTACATCAGGTAGATCCAGATTCAATGCTGGTTACTGAAGTTTCAACAGCATTTCCAAAAAATGGTATAAACACAAAAATTGCTCAAACAGCAGCTGGCTCAATGTTTTGCCTGCAAATTAATGAGTTTGGAATACCTGATACATATTATTCAAACGATTTGGGACTAACATGGACAAAAAGTATTTATACAGGTTTGCCGGCAAATGTCAAATCAGAATCACTTACCAGTCACAACAATAAACTCTACATAGCTACAACAGATGGATTGCTTTATTCTTCAGAAAATGGCCAAATCTGGACATCTGTATTGACAGACAAAAAAGTATATACCCTGCTTGGATCTATTAAGAAAAAGTATATGGGAACCAATGCCCCTTACTCTCTTATAGGTTTAGCTTACAATGTTTCAGGGCAACTTTGTTATTCAAGAAGTGATGATGGAACAAACTGGGAAACCGGAGATGAAATAGATGCAGATTTTCCTGTTTTAAATTATTCAATTGTTAAAGGCAGTTCAGTTACAAACACTCAGTTTTTGACCATTACTTCGGGTAACAGGCAGGATGGAGCATACTCAAAAAGTTTGCTTTCTACCGATAATGGTTTAGAATGGGTCATAATTAAGAAATCAGCAACAGGTTCAGACTTATATACAGCCAACAAATCTGGCATAACACTATTTTATTATGACAGTTATTTAGTAGCTTTTGGTGGCAGAGATTCCGGAGGCAACTATTTATCAGAACTAAAAATTTCAAAAGATCACGGGAAAAACTGGATTTCAGCTCCTGAAAACTGGATATTCAAGTCATTAGAGAATGGCCTGACCCGTACAAATATATATGTTCAAAGTATTCCTGATAACGTCTATGGTAAAGACAGAGAGTTTATCTGGATCTATGGAGGCCTTAGTAATAGTGGTCTGAGCAGTAAGGTTAGCAAAGCCTATCTTAACAAGATGGTTTTTGCCAGAAGGTAATTGCAATATAGACAGGATTTTTGCGTTTTAGACAAGAGCTATAAAACTGATATATGCGCACTAAATCTTTTTATAAAATTGCTGTATTAATTTTGTTTCTGACATTTACAGGCAAAAACCTGTTTTCTCAGGAGTACCGAATGGAGCTTGGAATGTTTGGCGGAAGCTCATTTTATATGGGTGATGCAAACCAAAATGTACTATTTAAAAATGATAAACCTGCTGTTGGTATATTGTACAGATATAATCTAAATGGACGGTTTTCATTAAAGGCAAATTTGGGAATGGCCGGTATTTCAGGAAAAGACACAGACAACAACAACTATCCTGATGGTGTTATTGCTCAATTTGACAGTAAAATATTGGATGCAGCTGTAAGTCTTGAGTTTAATTTCTTTGAATACGGCATGCCGTCATATATTTCCGGATCTAGTTTTATATCACCATACCTGACTATAGGAGGAGGAGTAACGGGATATGAAAATGATAAAATGCGTTTGTCAGCAAATATTCCTTTTGGATTGGGTATAAAGACAAAAGTGCTTGACAGATTTAATGTTGGTCTTGAGTGGTCATTCAGAAAGACATACACAGACGAATTAGACAATCTGGCCGATCCGTGGTTAGTAGAAAGTAATTTTAATAAAAATAAAGATTGGTATTCAATGCTTGTTTTAAGTATAACGTACGATATATCAAGCATTGGTTCTAAATGTTATAAATGATGTCATATTTAGAGAAGATAGACAAATCCCGTTTGCCCGCCCATGTTGCAATAATCATGGACGGAAATGGTCGTTGGGCTAAAAGTCTGGGTAAAGACAGATCTTACGGGCACATGGAAGGTGTGGTTTCGGTAAGATTAATACTCGAGGCAGCACGCGAAATTGGAATATCTTGCGTAACTCTCTATACATTTTCAACAGAAAACTGGAACCGCCCCGAATCTGAAGTTTTCGGATTAATGAATCTGATGTTACAGGCGATTGAACGGGAAACCCCGGATATGATTAAAAATGGTATTAAGTTGCAAATAATAGGAGATTTGAAAAGGTTGCCCGAAGATCTTCAAAAAAAAGCAAATTGGTGCATGAACGAAACCGCATCATGCAATGATTTGACTTTGGTCTTAGCATTGAGTTACTCATCAAGGTGGGAGATTACCGAATGTATCAGGGGCATTGCTGAAGATTTTAAAGAAGGAAAACTTACATCAGATCAAATAGATGAGGAGTTGATTTCTCAAAGATTATCAGCATCGAAATATCCTGACCCTGATCTTTTAATCAGAACCGGGGGAGAGTTAAGAATAAGTAATTTCCTTTTGTGGCAAGTGGCATATTCAGAATTGTATTTTACAGAGACTCCTTGGCCGGCATTTAGAAAAGAAGAATTTTTTGAAGCGATTTATTCATATCAGATACGTGAACGCAGGTTTGGCAAAACCAGTGAACAGATTAAAAATTAGTTATCCATCTCAAATTATGTACAAAAAACTGATTGCTTTCGTTTGTGCTCTCACAATATTAGCCCCTGTATTGGGACAAACGGTAGAAGCAGCAAAAGAAGATAAAACAAAACCGGAGATTTTTTACTCTTCTCCAAGAGAATATAAAATTGCCGGGATTTCTGTATCTGGTATTGATAATTATGAAGACTATGTCTTGATAGGATTGTCCGGATTGAGTGTTGGACAAATGATAAAAGTGCCCGGTGATGAAATCACTGATGCCTGGAGACGATACTGGAGACACGGATTGTTTTCTGATGTAAAAATACTTGCATCAAAAATTGAGGGTTCTCAGATTTGGCTTGAGATACAGCTTAGTCCCAGACCAAGGGTTTCAAAAATTAACTTTAGCGGTTTCAAAAAAGCAGATAAGGAAGAAATCGAAAACAGTATAGGTCTGGTTGTGGGTAATCAGGTCACACCAAATATGATAGACAGGGCTAAGACTTTATTAAAGCGTCACTTTGATGCAAAGGGTTTTAAGAATGCTGAAATTGATATTGTTCAAACTGAAGATCCGGCAAATAAAGGACAGGTAGTTGTAGAAGTTAATCTTGACAGAAAAGATAAAATCAAAGTTAATCAGTTGATTATTGACGGAAATATGGCTTTGTCTGACTCTAAAATAAACAGGGTCATGAAGAAGACTAATCAAAAAGGCAAAATTGAAAATCTGTTCAGAACCAAAAAGTTTGTTGAAGCAGAATTTGAAAAAGATAAAAAAGCATTGTTGGACAAATACAACGAGTATGGCTACAGAGATGCTATAATACTTTCGGATACTGTTTACAGATTTGATGAAAATACTGTTAATGTTTACCTGAAGGTTTCTGAAGGTCAGAAATACTATCACAGAAAAATCGAGTGGTTGGGTAATACTATTTATAATTCTGCAGATCTTAGCAAAACTCTTCGTATTAACAAAGGAGATGTTTACAATCAGAAACGTCTGGAAGAAAGATTGAAAAACTCTGAAGCCGAAGATGCTGTTTCAAATATGTACATGGATAACGGGTATCTGTTTTTTGAGGTAGATCCTGTCGAAGTAAATGTAGATAAAGATTCTATAGACTTACAAATGAGGATATCTGAAGGCAGACCAGCTACTATAAAAAGAATTAACATTTCGGGTAACGACAGACTATACGAACATGTAGTCAGAAGAGAACTTCGTATGAAACCGGGAGAGCTTTTCAGCTTGTCAGACTTAAGAAGATCTGCAAGGGAAATTGCTCAGATGGGACATTTCGATCCTGAAAAAATGGACATTCAGCCTATACCAAACAGAGAAGAAAGCACAGTAGATATTAATATGAACCTTACTCCAAAATCTAACGACCAGATTGAATTTTCAGCTGGTTGGGGTTCTACCGGTATTGTTGGTTCTATAAGTTTGAAATTCACAAACTTCTCACTCCGCAATCTGTTGAATTTAGGAACATACAGAATATTGCCACAAGGTGAAGGTCAGACATTCTCTATTACAGGTAGATCAAACGGTAATTATTATAGCTCATACAGCTTTTCGTTTATCGAACCATGGTTGGGAGGTAAAAGACCAAACTCATTATCATTCTCTGGTTTTTACTCTCATCAGAGTGACGTAAACTCACGTTATTATACTAACTACTACAATAATATGTACAATTATGGATATGGTGGCTACGGTTACGATTCATATGGCTACGGTAATAGCTACGGTAGTGGTTACAACGATTACTCCAGTTCATACCTATACGAACTTGACCCTGAAAAATATCTGAAAATGTGGGGATTCTCACTTGGATTGGGTGGCAGATTAAACTGGCCTGACGATTATTTCCAGCTTTATGGAGAGCTTTCGTATCAGCATTACAGTCTTCAAAACTGGACTTATTTTGTAATCAATAATGGCAAAAGTAACGATTTAAGTCTTTCATTAAATCTGGCAAGAAAGTCCATAGACAATCCTCTGTATACTAGGTCAGGTTCAGACTTTTCACTCTCAGTACAAGCTACTCTTCCATATTCATCTTTTGACAAGTCAAGTGACTCTGAATATGAAAGCCTGATTAAGTCCGGCAATTATGAAGAGTTATATAAATGGATTGAATACTACAAGATTAAACTAAAAAGCAAAACATACACCCCACTTTCATACAACAGAAAGCTGGTGCTTATGACCAGGTTTGATTTGGGTTATCTGGGTAGTTATAACAAGTACAAAATGTCTCCGTTTGGTTCATTCTACATGGGTGGTGATGGTACAACCGGTTACAGTAGTGCTTATACTTACGAAACCATTGCACTCAGAGGTTACGAAAACGGCGATTTGGGTACATCAAATATATACGAACGCGTAGCTGTAGAATTAAGATATCCTCTTATGATGGAAACCTCTACAACTATTTATGCTCTTGCTTTTCTGGAAGCCGGTAATTTGTGGAGAAATAAAAAAACATGGGAACCTTTCAATCTTAAAAGGTCTGCCGGTGTTGGTGTGAGAATATTCCTTCCAATGGTTGGTCTGATGGGTATTGACTGGGCGTATGGATTTGACAGAGCAAACGCTAAATCAACAGCTGTTAGCGGAAGTCAGTTCCATTTTGTGATTGGTCAGGAATTCTAAACATTTATTAAAACCAATTACAAAAATCGTTAATGAAGTACCATTATTAAAAATTATGATTATTTTTGATGCTGTACTAATGATAGTTTATTAACTAATTCAATCGCTATGAAAAAGATATTTATATTTCTATTTGCAATGTTGCTGGGCACTGGTATAGCATCAGCACAAAAATTCGCTCTTGTGGATATGGAATACATTCTTTCCAAGATTCCTGCATATGAAATGGCAAATGATCAGCTTACACAGGTTTCAAAGAAGTGGCAGGCAGAAGTAGATTTATTAAACAAGCAGGCAAAAGATCTTTATACAAAATACCAGGCTGAGGTAGTTTATTTATCAGACGAACTAAAGTCTAAAAAAGAACAGGAAATTTTGACAAAAGAAAAAGAAGGCGCTGAACTTAAAAAGAAATATTTTGGTTCGGAAGGCGAGCTTTTCAAAAAACGTGAGAGTCTTTTAAACCCCATAAACGACGAGATTTATAATGCAATCAAATTAATTTCTGAAGAGGAGGGCTATGCTTTGATAATAGACAGAGCATCAGGCACAAATATTCTCTTTGCATCTCCAAAGATTGACATAAGCGACGTTGTGTTGCGCAAACTTGGATATTAATTTTTTTCATTACATTTGCGTCCGCATTATTACAATAGAAAACTATCCAACACTATGACAAAGAAAATTTTATTTACAATTGTATGCCTTTTCCCATTGTTGCTTAATGCACAAGATTTGAAATTTGGCTTTTTTAATCGTGCCGAGATATTTCAGAGCATGCCTGAGACAACAGAGGCTACAAAAAAACTAGACCTGCTCGCTAAGAACTACGAAACAGAACTTTTAAAGATGCAGGAAGAGTATCAGAAAAAAGGTTCAGATTTTGTTGCTGCAAGAGACAGTCTTCCTGAATCAATCAGAGTTCGCAGAATGACAGAAATACAAGATCTTGAACAAAGATTACAGACATTCTATCAGGATTCTCAGAAAGACATTCAAAAACAACAACAGGAGTTAGTGGTTCCGATTAACGACAAATTGTCTAAAGCTGTAAAAGCTGTAGGTCAGGATAACGGATTTGTTTACATCTTTGATACTTCTGCTAACTCAGGCCTAATGTACTGGTCGTTAGACAAATGTGTGGACGTAACTAATATGGTTCGTGCAAAACTAAATTTGAAGTAATTTCAACTGATAAAAGGTATAAAGGATGATTAAAAGTCATCCTTTTTCTGTTTAAAGATAATATCATGAAGGGTCCCATAGGTGTATTTGACTCCGGCTACGGAGGATTGACAATACTTGAGGAATTCAGAAAAAGACTACCTCAGTATGATTATCTTTATCTTGGAGATAATGCAAGAGCTCCATACGGGAACCGCTCATTTGATATGGTTTATGAGTTTACACGTCAGGCTGTAATGTATTTGTTTGAACAGAATTGCCCTCTGGTTATTCTGGCCTGTAATACAGCATCTGCAAAAGCACTTAGAACTATTCAGCAAATAGATTTGCCAAAAATGGACCCGTCACTCAGAGTCCTTGGCATATTGCGTCCAACGGTAGAAGCTCTTGGGCATTTAACAAAAAGCCGTCATGTAGGTCTTTTGGGTACTCCGGGAACAATAATCTCAGGTTCTTACCCCATTGAAACTCACAAGTTGTTTCCTGATATTGTAATTACGGCAGAGGCTTGCCCTATGTGGGTGCCTATTGTAGAAAATGGTGAACACGATACTGAAGGTGCTGCCTATTTTGTAAGAAAAAATCTGGATAATTTATTTAGCAAAGATAGTGAGATAGACACTCTTGTACTTGGTTGTACACATTATCCTTTATTGCTTCCACAAATCAGGAAGTTTACTCCCAGAGGCGTTCATATAGTATCACAAGGTGAATATGTAACAGAAAGCTTAAGGGCTTATTTGTCCAGGCACAAAGATATTGAGAGTAAATGTACAAAAAACGGCAACTGTACTTACCTTACAACAGAATCTGAGTATAAATTTGAAGAGAATGCATCTT
>CAZFUO010000031.1:0-16675 GCA_964522065.1 uncultured Bacteroidales bacterium
TGCTCTGAACCAGCTGAGCTAAACGCCCTCTTGTTTTGCAAAAGCGCGACAAAGATACTGGTAATTTTTAATCCTGCAAGCGTTTTGAGCAGCATTTTTTTAAAGGTTTTATTTTTTAAGTGAAATAATAAAATTATTACATTGAAAATTAGTAACTTTGCGGCTCATGAAAACACGGCCTTTGAGTTAAGGTCATGAACATGTAAATGGTTAACTGTCAGAAGGTATTATAAAGCATACTAATTAAATGGAATTAAAAGACTTAACGGCTGTATCTCCTGTTGATGGAAGGTATCGCTCACAAACTTCAGTTTTGGCAAATTATTTTTCAGAATTTGCTTTGATAAAATATAGGGTACAGGTTGAAATTGAATATTTCATTACATTGTGCGAGTTACCTTTACCTCAACTGACAGAAATCAACAAAGCTACCTTCCAGGATTTGAGAGAAATATATGTAAACTTCAGTCTTGAAGATGCTCAAAGAGTTAAAGACATTGAGAAGGTTACAAATCATGATGTTAAGGCTGTTGAGTATTTTATTAAGGAAGAGTTCGATAAGCTTGGACTTAATAAATTTAAGGAGTTTATACATTTTGGTCTTACTTCTCAGGATATTAACAACACCTCAGTTCCTTTATCTGTAAAAGATGCTTTAGATAAGGCTTATCTGCCTTTACTAAATAGTGTGATTGCCAAGCTTGCAGAGTATGCTGAAACATGGAAAGATGTTTCAATGTTAGCTAAAACTCATGGTCAACCTGCATCTCCAACCCGTTTAGGTAAAGAAATAATGGTTTATGTTAGCAGGCTTCAACAACAGGTATTATTATTAAATGCGGTTCCACATTCTGCTAAGTTTGGTGGTGCTACCGGAAATTTTAATGCTCATAAAGTTGCATATCCGGGTATTGACTGGAGCGGTTTCGCAGAAAAGTTTTTAGATGAAAAGCTGGGTTTGGTAAGAGAACCTTTTACAACTCAGATATCAAATTATGATAATCTTGCTGCATTATTTGATGCAATGAAGCGCATCAACAATATTTTGATGGATATGAACAGAGATTTCTGGATGTATATCTCAATGGAATATTTTAAACAGAAAATTAAGGCAGGCGAAGTTGGTTCATCTGCCATGCCGCACAAGGTAAATCCAATTGATTTTGAAAACTCGGAAGGTAATATTGGAGTGGCAAATGCTCTTTTAGAACACCTGGCTTCGAAATTGCCGGTTTCGAGATTACAGAGAGATTTGACAGATTCTACAGTACTAAGAAATGTTGGCATACCTTTTGCACATTCAATGATAGCATTCAATAGCAGTCTTAAGGGATTGAATAAGCTTTTATTGAATGAAAAAGCATTGGCACGCGATTTGCAGAATAACTGGGCAGTTGTTGCTGAAGGTATTCAGACAATATTAAGAAGAGAAGGATACCCTAATCCTTACGAAGCATTAAAGTCTTTGACAAGAACAAACGCTGCTATTAATGAGGAGTCTATAAGAAGTTTTATTGATGAACTTGATGTAGATGATTCAGTAAAAGCAGAATTAAGAAATATTACACCTGACAATTATACAGGTATTTGATTTAAAAAAAAATTATTTTAAAAAAGAAGCAAAAATGACAGACAAAAGAAACTGGCAGGAAAAGCCTGGTGAAGGTGAATCTTCTGCCCGCCGTGATGGTGAAAGATTTTCAGGCTCAGGTAACACATGGCGTAAACCAACAGACAACCGCAGAAGTGGTGACAGTTACGGAGACAGGCCAAGAAGATCGTTTTCTGATAGTAACTCGGGAGGCTACAACAGAAGTAATAGCAGCTCAGACAGACCAAGACGTAGTTTTGGTGATAACAATGACCGTCCGCAGAGACCTTCTGGTGATAACGGTAACAGATTTAATGGATTTGAACGTCCTCAGAGATCGTTCGAAGATACCAGTTTTGAAAAACCCCGTCGTTCGTTTGGTGATAATTCTTTCGAGAAACCCAGACGTAGCTTTAATGAGGGTGGAGACAGACCAAGAAGATCATTTGGCGACAATAATGACAGACCAAAAAGATCGTTTGGTGAAAACAATGACAGACCAAGAAGGTCTTTTGGCGATAATAACGACAGACCGGCAAGGTCTTTTGGTGATAACAATGACAGACCAAGAAGGTCTTTTGGCGATAGCAATGACAGACCAAGAAGGTCTTTTGGCGACAATAATGACAGACCTAAAAGGTCATTTGGTGATAGCGGAAATAGCTTTGACAGCTATAATCGTGAAGGTGGTTTCGAAAAACCAAGACGTAGTTTTGGTGACGACCAATCAAGAGGACAATCAAGACCTGAATTCAGGGGGCCTTCATTACCAAGACCTGATAGAGCTGACGGACGTCCGCGCAGACCAAGAATCAAAAAAGAATCTGGTTTTGATCATGGTACACCTTACGGTGGTCGTTCAGGTAATCAGGCTATGCTTGATCCAAACGAACCTATCAGATTAAACAAGTTTCTTGCTAATGCCGGTATTTGTTCAAGAAGAGAGGCAGACGAATTTATACAGGCAGGTGTTGTTAAAGTTAACGGCGAAACCGTAACAGAATTGGGCGTAAAGGTAAAACCTATTGATACAATAATGTTTCACGATCAGCCTGTTAGCATTGAAAGAAAAATCTATATTCTTTTAAACAAACCAAAAGACTGTGTAACTACTTCTGACGATCCTCAGGAACGTCTTACTGTAATGGATCTTGTAAAAGGTGCATGTTATGAAAGAATTTATCCGGTTGGAAGACTAGACAGAAATACAACAGGTGTTTTATTGCTGACAAACGATGGCGACTTAGCATCAAAGCTGACTCATCCAAAATATGAAAAGCGTAAGATATATCAGGTAACATTAGACAACAATCTGAAAGAAGCAGATTTTGCTACTATTCTTGATGGTGTTACACTTGATGGAGAATTGATAAAAGTCGATAATCTAAGCTACGTTGATCCTGATAAAAAGAGTGTAATTGGTATTGAAATACATTCGGGTCAAAATCGTGTTGTTCGTCGTATTTTCGAATCATTAGGATACAAAGTGTTTAAATTAGATCGTGTTTATTTTGCAGGACTTACAAAGAAAAATCTTCCACGTGGTAAATGGCGTCATCTTACCGATAAGGAAGTAAGTCTGCTTAAAATGGGTGCATTTGTTTAATTAATATTTATGGAAAAAATTGAAAGAAGCAAAATAGCTGAAGTTATTAAGCGTAATGATTTTGGTGTTGATGTGAATGTAAAAGGATGGGTAAGAACCCGTCGTGGTAATAAACAAGTAAATTTTATTGCGCTTAATGATGGCTCAACAATAAAAAATGTTCAGATTGTAGTTGATCTGAATAATTTTACTGAGGATAATTTAAAAGCAATAACTACCGGTGCATGCATTAGTGTAAACGGCGTTTTGGTTGAATCACCTGGACAAGGTCAACAAGCGGAAATTCATGCAAAAGAAATTACCGTACTTGGTGAAGCCGATCCTGCAACATATCCTCTACAAAAGAAAGGTCATACACTTGAATACTTACGTGAAATAGCTCATTTGCGTCCGAGAACTAACACCTTTGGTGCTATTTTTCGCATCAGACATCATATGTCTATGGCTATACATCGCTTTTTTCATGAAAGAGACTTTTTCTATTTCCATACACCTATTATAACAGCTTCCGATTGCGAAGGTGCCGGACAAATGTTTCAGGTTACAACAATGAATTTGTACGACCTGAAAAAGGATGAAAATGGTTCAATAGATTACAGTAACGACTTTTATGGAAAACAGGCCAGTCTGACTGTTTCCGGTCAGCTGGAAGGAGAGTTGGGTGCTATGGCTTTAGGCTCAATCTATACATTTGGTCCTACATTCAGAGCTGAAAATTCAAATACACCAAGACATTTATCAGAGTTCTGGATGATTGAGCCTGAAGTTGCCTTCAATGAAATTGATGAAAACATGCAATTGGCAGAAGACTTTATAAAGTACTGTATAAGTTGGGCATTAGATAATTGCAAGGATGATCTTGAGTTTCTACAGTCTATGTACGACAAAGAGCTTATTGAAAGATTGAACTTTGTAGTAAATAATGAATTTGTAAGACTTACCTATACTAAAGGTATTGAGATACTTGAAGCAGCTGTAGCCGGTGGTCATAAATTTGAATTCCCGATTTTCTGGGGTGCAGATTTAGCATCAGAACACGAAAGATATCTTGTTGAACAGCATTTTAAAAAACCAGTTATTCTGACTGATTATCCGAAAGAGATAAAATCTTTCTATATGAAACAGAATGAAGATGGAAAAACTGTTAGAGCTATGGATGTATTATTCCCGAAAATCGGTGAAATTATCGGTGGCTCTCAACGTGAAGAATCTTTTGAAAAATTAAACAATCGTGCAGACGAAATGGGAGTACCAACTAAAGATATTTGGTGGTATCTCGAAACCAGAAAGTTCGGAACCGCTCCTCATTCAGGCTTTGGTCTTGGATTTGAACGTTTGATTCTGTTTGTAACAGGAATGGCAAATATCAGAGATGTTATACCTTTCCCAAGAACTCCCAGAAATGCAGAGTTTTAATTTATAATGAATCAGTTTGAACTACATATTTTAGGTTGTGGGTCGGCATTGCCGACCCATCGCCATTTACCTACATCACAAGTTTTAAATGTAAGAGGAAAACTCTTTTTAATAGATTGTGGTGAAGGCACTCAACTACAGTTCAGACATACCAAACTTAACTATAACAGGATATTTGATATTTTTATATCTCACCTGCACGGAGATCATTGTTTTGGACTAATTGGACTTATCTCAACTATGGGTATGCTGGGAAGGCATGCTGCATTGACTATTCATGCTCACAAAGAGCTTGAAACTCTTATGAAGCCTCACCTTGATTTTTTTTGTAAGGAATTACCTTATGAGGTTATTTTTAAACCGTTCAATCCGACAAAATCAGAAATAATTTATGAAGATAAGTCAATAGAGGTTCTGACAATTCCATTGAAACACAGGATACCTACTGCAGGTTTTTTATTCAGGGAAAAACCTGGTGAGAGACATATTAAAAAAGATATGCTCGAAATTTATAATATTCCTTTAAAATCAATTCCTTCGTTAAAAACTGGGGAAGATTATATTACAGAAGACGGGGAAGTTATAGAAAATTTAAAACTTACTACAGAGGCAACTCCTTCAAAATCATATGCATATTGTTCGGATACTATTTATACTGAATCAATAATACCTATAATAAAAGGAGTTGATTTGTTGTTTCATGAGGCTACCTTTGGAGAAACAGAGCATAAAAGAGCTGCTGAAACCTTACATTCTACAGCTGCTGATGCAGGTAAGATTGCAAAACAGGCCAATGTGAAAAAACTTATAATTGGTCATTTCTCAGCCAGATACAAATCTGAAAAAGTCTTGCTTGAAGAGGCAAAAAAAGAATTCGACAATGTAATTCTTGCTGACGAAAAGATGATGATAGAAATATAGTTTGTATAATAACTCTTTTTGCTTAATTTTGTGTCGTTAACTCAATAATTCAGATGAAGAAGTTAGTTCTGACATTTATAGTATTGATATCTGTCTCTTTTGCAACGATTGATGCTCAAAAAGGAGATAAGGCAACTACAACTGTTAGTGCAGAACAGGCTGTATCTATTGTGTTGAAAAATAAAACTCTGACAGTCACTAATATTAAATCTGGTGACAAGATTGAGATTTTAAATATACTTGGAGTAAAAGTTCTTGAAAAAAGAACAGACAAAACTACTGCAGAGTTTCAGCTCGAACTACAACATGGCTATTATATCGTGAAAGTCGGTAGCGTTGTAAGAAAGATTTCTCTAAAATAATAAATCCTTTAGTGCTTTATTTATTTCAGGATAACTGAAATAAAACTTTTTTCCTGTTATTTTATCACTGGAAATCCTGCTTCCTTTAAGTATAAGATCTGAGGCATCACCCAAAACAAGCTTTAATAAAAATGCAGGTATCTTAAAAATTGGTAGCTTTATTTTCATTAAATTCCTGATAGATATATTCAGTTCGCTATATTTAATGTGATCAGGTGCAACAGCATTTATTGCTCCCCTTATGCTTTCGTCTTCAATTGCTCTAAGATATATACTGCACAAGTCATCTAAATGTATCCATGGAAGATATTGTTTTCCGTCACCAGGTGTAATTAAGAAACCAAATTTTCTGCTTAAAGTCATTTTCTCAAAAGCTCCTTCAGTTTTAGAAAGTACTATCCCAGTTCTTATTTTTACTACCCTAATACCCTTATTTTCAAAACTATCTGCTGCTTTTTCCCATTGTTGGCAAACATTACCAAGAAAATCATTTCCGGGGAGATCGTCTTCAACAAAAATACCGTCTGAAGTAGTAGCACCGTAAAATCCACTTGCTGAAGAAGATATTAGGCACTCGGGCTTTTTTTCAGCATTTGCTATAACTTCCTCAATCAACCTAAGCGGATCGATTCTGCTTTTGATAATTCTTTTTCTTTTCTCTGATGTCCATCTGCCATTTCCAATATTTTCACCTGCAAGATGAACTATGTAATCTGCCTCAGAAATTACATTTTTATCTACTATGCCTTTTTCAGGATCCCACTTTGAATACTTTATTTTCTCACTATTTACGCTCACGCTTTTTCTGCTTAGAACAGTAATTGTATGCCCTTTAGATAAAAGTATTTTGCAAAGTTTTTTTCCAATCAAACCTGTACCACCTGTAATTATGATATTTGACATGGCAGAGTTTTTTTAATTTATTCTTTTAAATCTGTATCCCGATTAATGATAACAATTTTGGAAGAAAAATGATTGCTCCGCATACGGCTGAAAATATTGCACATATCAAAACCCCTCCTGCAGAAATATCTTTTATTTTTTTTGCGGTTTCATGGTAGTCAGTGAAATTTTTGTCTGTAAGTTTTTCGATTGATGTGTTTATTGACTCTGCTGCGAAAACCAATGCAATACATAAAGATATTATACACCACTCAATTGGCGAAACTGATAAAACAAAACCTGCTAAAACAACCAGAATAGTTATAACAAAATGTATTCTGGCGTTTTTTTCAGTTTTAATTAATTCCTTAATACCTTGTAAGGCAAATCCAAGACTCTTTAAAAATCTTTTCATATTATCTTTTTTTTGTAGCTATTTTTTTGTCAAGCCATTTATTTAATCTGTATGTAAGGTAAGCACTGCCCGATCCTAGCAGGGCACCCGCAATAACGTCACCCGGATAATGCATTCCTAAATAAACTCTGGAATATCCTACAGTTCCTGCCCATAAATATGATGGTATTATAATATACCATTCCGGATAACTCAGGCTAAGACTTGTTGCAGTAGCAAATGCTGAAGATGTATGTCCTGATGGAAATGATGGATTAGTCTCGATGCTTTTGTTAATGATGTCATCATACTTTTCATAAGGTCTTTCTCTGTTAACAGAGTATTTTACTGCGTAGGTCAGACCCAGGTTAATTGCATTAGCTGTTATTAATTGTAGTGAACTCCTTATCAGGTATTCATCTTCATTTACCAGGCCAACCAGACCCATACCAACAGGTAGAGCAACACTGACTTCTTTAGCGGTTTCGGTGAGAAGTAAAAAGTATTTATCAGACTTAGTCACCTCTTGATGATATATATTTCTTAGTAATCTCGTGTCAAGATCTTCAGCATAAATAGTATCTGAAAATGAAAAACAAATAAAAGCAATTATGCATGCTAAAAAATATTTATGATTAAATTGCGGCATATTTCCAGATTTAAGTATAGAGAGCCTAAAAGTATAAAAAAAAGATTTAAATTGTAAAAATATTATATGAAAACAGTTGCAGTTGGTATTGATATTGGTGGAACAAATACTGCCATTGGTATTGTAGATTTATCAGGAAATGTTTTAGTAAGAGACTCTATCCGTACTCCTGATCACGGTGATATTAATCTGTATCTTACATCTTTAGCCGATACGGTTAATAATCTTATCAATACGATTAAATTGATGAATCCTGATACCGAAATAAGAGGTATCGGTATAGGTGCACCAAATGCTAATTTTTACAAAGGCACTATTGAACATGCTCCTAATCTGTCATTTAAAGGTATAGTACCCTTTGTTGCGTTACTTAAGGAAAAATTTCACAATATCGAAAATATAATACTCACAAACGATGCCAATGCTGCTGCTTTGGGTGAGATGATTTATGGTGGTGCAAAGGGTATGAAAAATTTTGTAATGATAACTTTAGGAACCGGTGTTGGCAGCGGTATTGTTGTAGATGGAAAGTTACTTTATGGCCATGATGGTTTTGCAGGAGAATGTGGGCACACAACTCTCATTCCGGGAGGACGCCTGTGTGGTTGTGGTGCAAAAGGTCACCTGGAAACATACTGTTCAGCTACCGGTATGAAGAGAACTGCATTTGAAATACTTGTAAGAGATAATGCCGTAAATAGCATTCTGGCACAAAAAACATATCTTGAATTAAATTCAAAAATAATATACGAGGCTGCTTTGGAAGGTGATGCTGTTGCTTTGGAAGTTTTTGAACTAACCGGGAAATGGTTGGGTGAGAGTCTTGCAGATACTGTACATCATACAAGTCCTGAAGCTATATTTTTGTTTGGTGGTCCGACTGCCGCGGGTGAGCTAATATTTAAACCCACCCGTGAAAGTATGGAAGAGCACTTATTGCCTTTATTTAAGAATAAAATCAAACTTTTGCCTTCACAGCTAAAACCAGGTGACGCTGCAATAGTAGGCGCAAGTGCTTTGGTATATTGATGATATCAGAATTCTGAACTAAAGTGAAATCTTATATCTCTAAAGTCACTTTGAGCCATCCTTAAAACATACTCAGAATCGGCAAGGAAGACGTCACGTCCTTCCTTGTCGTAAGCCATATACTGAAACTTACGTTTCTTGAAATTATCAAGTTCTTCAGCATTATCACTTTCAATCCAACAAGCTTTAAACAGGTTTATAGGTTCCCATCTGCATAAAGCATTATATTCGTGTTCCAGTCTGTATTGAATAACTTCAAATTGCAACTGACCAACTGTTCCTATAATTTTTCTACCGTTAAACTGGTTGGTGAAAACCTGTGCCACACCCTCATCCATTAACTGATCAATACCTTTGTTCAGTTGTTTTGACTTCATAGGGTCAGCATTTTCAATATACTTAAACATTTCGGGTGAGAAACTTGGTATTCCTTTAAAGTGCAAGTCTTCACCACCGGTTAACGTATCTCCGATTTTAAAATTGCCTGTATCTGGCAAACCTACAATATCTCCTGGCCATGCCTCGTCAACAACAGATTTCTTTTGTGCCATAAATGCTGTTGGTGCAGAAAACTTAATCATTTTTCCGAATCTCACATGCTTGTAATTAACATTTCTCTCAAACTTACCTGAACAGATTTTTAAGAAAGCTATACAACTTCTGTGATTAGGATCCATATTTGCATGTATTTTAAATATGAAACCACTAAATCCATCTTCTTCCGGATTTACAAATCTTTCTTCAGATTTTATTGGTCTTGGAGTAGGAGCTATGTGAACAAAACAATCAAGTAACTCCTTAACACCGAAATTATTCAATGCAGAGCCAAAGAAAACAGGAGCCAGGTCACCCTTAAGATAAGTCTCAGTATTGAATTCATCATAAATACCATTAATCAGAGACATATCTTCACGAAGCTTTGACGCATTAGATATACCAATATAGTTTTCCAGCTCAGGGTTTTCTATATTATCAAAGGCAATAGATTCAGTAACAGTTTGTTTGGATGGAGTATATAAATCAAGTTTTTCCTGATAAATGTTATAAACACCTTTAAAACCAGGTCCCTGATCTATAGGCCAGCTTAAAGGCCTCACTGCTATACCTAATTCCCCTTCAAGTTCGTCAAGAAGATCAAAAGGCTCTTTACCAAGTCTGTCAAGTTTGTTTACAAATATCATTACAGGAGTTTTGCGCATACGACAAACCTCCATAAGTTTTCTTGTTTGAGATTCAACACCTTTTGCAACATCGACAACAATAATAACGCTGTCAACAGCTGTAAGTGTGCGGTATGTGTCTTCAGCAAAATCCTGGTGACCCGGTGTGTCAAGAATATTTATTTTATAACCTTCATATTCAAAACCCATTACTGAAGTTGCAACAGAAATACCTCTTTGTTTTTCTATCTCCATCCAGTCGGATGTTGCAGTTTTTTTAATCTTATTTGATTTAACTGCACCTGCAATGTGAATTGCACCCCCGAAAAGCAATAATTTTTCGGTAAGTGTTGTTTTACCCGCATCAGGGTGACTAATGATAGCGAATGTTCTCCTTCGCGAAATCTCTTTTTCCAGTTCTGTCATTTAATTTTTGATATACAAACCGCCAGGCTTTCCTCCCAATGCGGTATAATTATGCCGTATGTAGTTTTTATTTTTTCTTTATTTAAAATGCTGTACGCAGGTCTGGCTACCTTCGAAGGATATTCCTTTGAAGTAACAGGATTTACAATGCAATTTGTAATACCGGCAATCTTGTGAATAGCTTTTGTAAACTCAAACCATGTGCAACTTCCCTCATTACTGAAATTGAAAATCCCTGAAACCAGATGCCCTGAATCTGATTTTACAATTATTTGCATCACTGCAATTGCAAGGTCGGCAGCATATGTCGGACTTCCTGCCTGGTCGGCAACAACGTTAAGGCTATCTTTTTCTCTTCCTAGTCTTAGCATTGTTTTTACAAAGTTGTTTCCAAACTCTGAGTATAACCATGATGTCCTTAAAATTACAAAGTTCTTGCAGATAGTCTGTACTTTATTTTCTCCTTCAAGTTTTGAAGCTCCGTAAACCGAAACCGGGTTTGTCTTGTCCGATTCTGAATATGGCGAAACCGCGGTTCCGTCAAAAACATAATCGGTTGAGATATGGATAAGAAGTGCATTTACAGCAGTAGCCGCAAGAGATAGATTTTCAACTGCCTGACTATTAATTTTGTAACAAAGTTCTTTGTCATCTTCAGCTTTATCTACTGCTGTATAGGCAGCACAGTTAACAATATATGCAGGCATACTTCTTTGACAATATTCAAGAACATCTTCTTTGTTTGTCAAATCTAATTCATCAATATCTGTAAAGTCAAAAATATATTGAGTATAGATATAAGCAAGCTTGCGCATTTCGTTGCCAAGTTGTCCGTTAGCACCGGTAACAAGTATTCTTTTGTTATAAAGTCCGTATTCAAATTCTGCAACTTTGCCCTGTGCTTTGTCTTCTCCCAAAACTCCGGCAAGTGGAAATGTTATGCCCATATCTTTATGCTATTGATTTATAATTCAATACCTTCCTCTTTGTCTTTTTTGTACTTTGATGCCAGTAGACGAAGAAATTCTGCGATTTTACCGGTTGCATTTAAAGTCTCTTCAGAAATCTTTTCCCTTTTTAGTCTAAGAAGTAAAATACCGTACATAAGATTGAGACATGATTCTATCTCTTCGGTTTCCTGATTAGTATTTTTTGCTCTTAGTTCTACAATTAATGGCAATACCTTGTAATAAGCCATTATATAATAAGATTCTGCCGGATTTGAAAGCAAACTTTTATGCAAGTCAGTAAGATCCTGAACAGCATTTTTATTAATTTGCAGGTGTCCTTTTTCAGTGACTCCTTCAGATCTCATCATTTCTATAAGACTTTCGTACCAGTCACGAATCTCAGACTTAGTTTCATCAGGTAAATCATAATTATTTATTATTCCTGACTGGATTTTGTCAATATCAAATGAGAAAGCCCTTATCTGGTCTTCTATATGCCACATATATAAAATATACTCGGCAATATTTTCTTTTTTTTTACCCCTTGCTGTTATCATCTTTAAACAAGTAGTTCGAGTGCAAGTGATTTTAAATTGACACCGTCAAAATTTCCTGATGACATCATCAGCAAATTGTGATTGCAGAATTTAATTTCATGCAACCTGTCAACCAATAAAGATGAATCTGTGAAAACTTCAACATTATTTCCACCGAAAGCTTCCTTTACCTGCTCAGGAGTTATTTCTTTTAGATGTTTATGTTCAATTGTTTTTGGATTGTAGTAAACATATGCTTTATCTGCACAAGACATACTGTCTTTATACTCAGGTAAAAAGTCTGCAGTAAGGCTGCTGAATGTATGTAATTCCATACAAGCTGTAAGTATCCTTGAGGGATATTGCTCTTTAACAGCTGCAACAGTTGCTTTCAATTTGGAAGGAGAATGAGCAAAGTCCTGAAATATTGTACAATCGTCAGTTTCATTTAAAATCTGAAGTCTTTTTGCCGCTCCTTTAAACTCTGATATTGCATTATAAAAATCCTTGTCACTTACACCAAGTTGACGACAAACCAAATGTGCTGCCTGAATGTTTTGCAGGTTATGTTTACCGAATATTTTAAGAGGAATATTACCATACTTTGTTTCAAGCCAGGTTTTACCTTCTGTAATATGAGATGGATGTGAATTATAAGGAATAGCTGTAAGATCATTCCTAAGATTTCCGGCAATTTTAATCAGATTTTCATCACCGTCAAAATAGATAAACTTACCATCTCTCTCTATCTTATTTGAGAATATTCTGAATTGATCAACGTAATTGTCGAATGTGGGGAATACATTTATATGGTCCCAGGCAATACCTGTAACTACAGCTATATGTGGTTGATATACATGAAATTTTGGTCTGGGATCTATTGGAGATGTCAGATATTCATCACCCTCGAAAATTGCAATTCTGGAATTTTCTGAAAGACCTACCATAGTATCAAAACCTTCAATCTGAGCACCTACCATGTAATCGAAATCCATTTGCATTTTTTTAAGTACAAACAGTATCATTGATGTTACAGTGGTTTTTCCATGACTACCACCTATAACTACCCTGGTTTTGTTTTCAGTTTGATTGTAAAGGTATTCCGGATAAGAATAGACCCTTATGCCAAGTTCTTTGGCTTTTATTAATTCCGGGTTATCATTTCTGGCATGCATGCCCAGAATAACTGCATCTAATTCTTTGGTTATTTTTTCGGGATGCCATCCTGTTGTTTCAGGCAATAAACCATGTTCTGATAACCTGGTTTTGGCCGGATCGAATATTTCATCGTCCGAACCTGTTATGGTTTCTCCCTTCTTATGCAGTGCAATAGCCAGATTATGCATGGCAGCCCCGCCTATAGCTACAAAGTGTATCCTCATACGCCTGAATTCGAATATTTTCTGTTAATTTTGTCTTGCAAAAATACGCTTAATAAATGAAAGTACATCCCATAGAAACCGGTTTTTTTTCCACAGACGGAGGAGCTATGTTTGGTATAGTTTCTAAAAAAGTATGGTCAAATAAATATCCTTCAGATAGTGACAACCGATGCCCGCTGGCAATGAGAATTTTATTTGTAGATATGGGTGAACATAAAGTTTTGTTTGATACCGGGGTTGGTGCAGCATCTGTACATGGAATGGAGTATTACAAATTCAGGGACAGGACAGATATTAAAACTGAATTAGAAAAAATAGGATACAATATTGATGATGTAACAGATGTAGTCTTAAGTCATTTACATTTTGACCATTGCGGAGGTTGCATCATACCTGATGGCCAGGGTAAATTTAAATTGACTTTTCCACAGGCAGTCTATTGGGCAAGCAGAGCTCAGTTTAATTTATCATTCTCGCCTTCTCTCTGGGAATCAGACTCATACTCGCCTGCGGTTTCGAAGTTATTATCAGATTCAGGCAGGCTAAATTTATTAGATAAAGATGCTGTTTTGTTTGAAGGTGTGAGTGTTAAATTGGTTGACGGGCATACCTCTGGTCAACTGGTTTCGTATATAAATACTGGTGATAATACTATAATTTACTGTGGTGATGTAATACCAATGAGCACACATATAATGCCACTATGTATTGCAGCTGTTGATAATAATGCAGAAACCTCGGTTAATGAAAAGGTTAAAATATTAGAGGACGCAGCCGGTAAAGACTACATCCTCTTTTTCTTTCACGATGCTGTAAATATGGCAGCTCGTGTAAAATCTAACAGGGGCAGAATAACTGTAAAAGAATTTGTTAATCTGCAAGAATAGGCCAGCCGTCTGCAGTCCACTCAATTTTTCTCAGAACTAGTTTTGAAGCACCGTTTTCAGCTTTTGAATATCCGTGAGCAACAAAATAATCTGTATTGTCAAAGGTGTGTACTCCGTTATGTCCAACACCTGCATATTTTTCATCTCCTTTTATTATTACTGTTCCACCACCTATTGCAAGTGAAACTCCTTCTTTATCAAGGTATGGACCAGTAACTTTTTCTGAACGGCCAACTACTACATTATAGTCACTTTTTAGTCCACGGCAGCAATAGTCATAAGATACAAACAAATAATAGTATTTATCATGTTTGAAAATGAATGGTGCTTCTACTGCTCCATCACCCGGATTGGTATCGTCAAGTTTGTGAGTTCTTTGTCTTCTGCAAAGAGAATACCATTCTTCAGGTTGAGCAACGGCCATCATATCATTGGTAAGCTTGACCATCTTTATTCCATCCCAGAATGAACCGAAGTTCATCCATGGAGTGCCAGTTTCGTCAACAATAATATTTGGGTCGATGGCATTCCACATATCTCTGTTTGGTACAGATTGTATTATCATGCCATGATCTACCCAATTGTATTCAGGCGATTCGGGATTTAAAGTTTTAGTTGAAGCATGACCTATCATAGATGTGTTTTTTGCAAATGCAGAGCAAGAATAAAAAACATGATATCTTCCATTGTGAAAAATTACATCAGGAGCCCACATGTGTCCTCTGAATCCAGGTAGTTTTTCTTTTGTCCATTCAGGGGTTTGTGTAAAAACAGGCTTTCCGAATGTCCATGATTTTAAGTCTTTAGAAACCATTGTGCTTACCCCGTTTCCAGTCATAAACATATAATAAGTGTCTCCGTCTCTAGCAAGTACCGGATCATGCACGTTGGGCTCCAGTGGATTAAAAGCCGGTCTTGGCCTTCTTTGTTGGTTTTGTTGAGACTGTGCTCCTGCGGGAGGAGTGTTTTGAGAAGTTAATAAAGCAGACATAGAAATGGCCGCAATTAAAAATAAGAATCTTTTCATGGTAGTTTTGTTAAGTTGTGAGATTTAGAAGTTTAGACTAAAAATTTTTTCAAAGGTTAATCTGAAATGAAAATTTTAGTTTTTTTAATATTTATTGTAGCGTTTAGTGCATTAGCAAAGTCTTATTTGTAACCGTTTATTCAAATTCGTCATGTTAAAAAAATTGTCCTTGCTGATACCGCTATTGATATTAACCGGATCAGATTTTTATTCGGAGTATTCTCCGATTCTGATGAACCGATCAGATTTAGAGAAATCAGTAAAAATGATCGGTTCATCAAGGACAATTGCCGAACCCGGGAAAATCTATCTTTACAAAAACTGGATTTTTCTGGTCGAGAAATACAAAGGAATTCATTTTATTGATAATTCCAACCCCGAAACCCCTGTTTTAAAAGATTTTCTGACTGTTCCGGGTTGCATGGATGTAGCGGTAGGTAAAGGAATATTATATGTTGACAGTTCTGTTGATCTGGTTGGAGTTTCTATCGATTTTTCTAATATGAAATCAAAAGAAGTCAGCAGGGCAAAGGGTGTATTATCTGAAATAGTAAGTCCTTACGGATTTATCCAGGAAAAGTTTACAAGAAGAAAAAGGCCTGAAAATACTGAAATTGTTGGTTGGATTAAAAATGATTAGAAGTAAACAAACATATGAAAAAACTAATATTATTTATTGCAGCCGTTATAACCCTTTCGTCGTGTGAACATTCAGATTCAGGTGGAAGTCAGGGTGATTCTGCTTCGGGAATTTCAGGTTCAATGGCAAGATTTGCTGTTAATGGAGATTATCTGTATATTGTCGGTAATGAAGATTTGAGAACATTTGATATATCTGATTCAACTTCTATTAAATTAAGCTCAGTTTCTGGTTTGGGTTTTATTCCTGAAACCATATTTTCCAAAGATGGCTACTTATATTTGGGTAGTCCTCAGGGATTGTTTATCTATAATATTGAAAATAAAAGCAAGCCGTCTTTTGTGTCTCAATATATACATATGACCAGTTGTGACCCGGTAATTGTTGATGGTAATTATGCTTATATAACACTTAGAACAGAAAGCGGTTCAAGCTTTTGTAATAGAGGTGTTAATGTACTCGAGGTTATAGATATAAGAGATAAAAAAGCACCAAAGCTTGTGATGAGCTACAATTTGACAAATCCTAAAGGACTGACAAAATATAAAGACAGAATTTATGTTTGTGACGGACTTGATTTGCTTGTAATGGATGCTGTCAACCCTTTGGAAATGACTGAAATTAAAAGAATAAGTATGAATAGTATTCCATATGATGTAATCGCGGACAATGATTTGTTGACTATCTCAACAAATGAAGGTGTTTCTCAGTTTGCTCTTGAAGGTGATACTATTAGATTTGTAAGTGATATTTTTTAAATCAGAATAAATATGAAACGAGTAATTTCAATTGTCTTATTATCTATTTTTGTTTTTGG
>CAZFUO010000032.1:0-6402 GCA_964522065.1 uncultured Bacteroidales bacterium
TACAAACTTGCTCATACCTCCAAGTTCTGCAATTCCTTTACGGAACATGGCAGCAGGTTCGCCACCCATAACTGCTACAAGATCGTAAGCACCGGCGGTTTTGGCGACTTTCTGCGCCATAACATCCATGCCATCGCTTAATTTTATGACGGATGCAACACCTGTAATGGCGGCAGCCTTTAGGAAATCTCTGCGTTTCATAGTTTACGTTTTATTTAAATTATCCATGGGAACCTGAAGCAAGTTTCGTTATATAGCGCAATGTCTGCATTTCCGTTTACTGCAAAAGTAGTTACTGATTTGGCTCCCATCTCTTCAAGCATACTTTTTGCAAAATTCAAAGTAGTTCCGGTCTTAACTCTGTCTTCAACCAAAAGGATTCTCTTTCCTCTTACTTCGAAAGTAACAGGTTCAAGCAACTGTGGTTTTTCGTAGAGCTGCTTTTGCTGAGGATCTCTCAGATTTAGTTTTAAAAGTTGTATGTCAAGACCAAGTCTTTGATTTAAAATTGCTGCAGGAATAATTCCTCCGTTTGCAACAGCTACAATTAAGTCGAAATTAGCGTCAAGAGGTATTTCTGAAAAACGATCTAATACTTGTTCAAAACTTTTAGAATTCATTTTTGGCTAAAAGTTTTAATAATCCCCAACCACAGAAAAGTTGTATTAACATTCCGGGGAAACCGATAGTAAAGTCTTGAATTGCTGCGTTAAAACTTCCTGTAATAGCCCATTCTGCCATTCCGCCTATTATCTGATACGAAAGAATAGCTATTGCAATAAGTAGCAAAGAAATTGATTTACTTTTACTTGCAATAGTTGCTGCAGCAAAAGCGAGTAATCCTGATTTAATAAGTATGATTGGCAGCATTTCCAATGCTGGCATACCAAATAACAGGTGATTTACCAATGGTGAAAACACTGCTGTCAACAATCCGGCTTTTAAGCCAAATTTATAAGCGGCAATTAAAGTAAAAAAGTAAATCGGTAAAAATATAAGACCTCCTTGTGGTACTAAATGTGCCAGTTGTGGAAGGATAATATTGCCCGAAATAAAAAGCAGGCTGAAAAGGTAAAGCTTAATTTCACGAGCTGAATAATCAATCTGTTGAAAAGCGGTAGTAGTCATGTTATTTTTATTTATTTGTGTTAATATAAGTCAGTCTGAATTCCAAAAAACAAATTTGACTAATATTTCTTACATTCGTACTGTTTTTTAAGAAAAAATAGTAAATAATTGACTCAAATAATGTTGAACGGTTTAAACATCAAACTGAATTTAACGCTATTACTGCTTTTTATGGTAGTAAGTGTTAGTGGAAATACTTATTGGCAAAATAAGAAAAGAGAACTTCGTTATACTCCAAATGGAGAATCTTTTATTATAAAAAACGGAGATAAACGATTTACAAGGGCTATCTATGGTACTAATACCGGTTTCAGACTTGAAACCAGCGACTATCCGGAGTTTGGTCTTTATATGCCTAATTTCGGAGGAAGTGCATATATCGCTTTTGAAAATGAGGATACTGCAAAATGGGTAAAAGATCTTGATTATGTGGAGTCTTCTTTTCAATCAGGCTTCAGGTCATGGACTCTTAGTGACTATGACATGTTTGGTTCGGGTAATGTGACTATTTCTGTTGTTGCTCTTTCTGACGGCGATGGTTTTGTCGTTAAGATTCAAGCTGATAAATTAAAAAAGCCAGTACGTCTGATTACAATTTTTGGTGGTGCAAACGATAAGCGTTTTTCAAGAAGTGGTGATATCGGGGCTGACCCTGCAAACAGTTTTTATATAGAGCCTTCAAAGTGTTCAGGAAATGTTTTTAATATGAAATCTTCTGAGTTTGTACTTGATTATGCAAAAGGTGTAAAGCAAATCAGAGGGGTTTTTGCTGAAAGTTCAGGTATAAAAATTGCCGATGGAAATAAAATAAACAGTCTCAGAGATCTTTTGAGTTCCAAACCATCAGACCATCCTGTTGCAACTATTAATCAGGAACTTTCAAAACAACCGTTGTATTTTTTTATTGGTAATCCAAAAGCTTGTCCTCAGCTTGGTTATTCAGATTTGCCATTAGCTTATGAAAAAGGTGACAACTACAGAAAAGAGATATCAGGAAGGGTAAAGATTAATACTCCCGATGCCTATTTAAACACACTTGGAGGTATTTTGGCAGGAGCCGAAGATGCTATCTGGGAAACCCCGAGCTATTTGCATGGTGCTATTGGCTGGCGTACTCCCTTAACCGGCTGGCGTGGAGCTTATGTTGCAGATGTTTTTGGTCTGCATGACAGAGCCAGAAATCATTTTGAATCGTATGCCGAATCTCAGGTTACAAATGTTCCGGTAAGTTTACCTCACAGGCAGGATTCTTCTGTTAATATGGCGAGGTCGGAAAAAACATGGGGCACTCCAATGTATAGCAACGGTTATATAAGCCGTTCACCGGGTAAAGCAAATGCCATGCATCATTATGATATGAATCTTGTTTATATGGACGAGTTGCTATGGCATATAAAATGGACAGGCGACCTGGAGTTTGCTAAAAAGATGTTTCCTGTAATAAAAAGGCATTTGCTTTGGGAAAAGCTGGTATTTGACCCTGATAATGACGGACTTTATGACGGCTATTGTTGTATTTGGGCTTCTGACGGTCTTCAGTACAATGGTGGTGTAGCAACTCATTCTACTGCATACAATTATCGTGCAAACAAAATTGCTGCTGAAATTGCTGAGAAAATCGGTATGGACGCAACACCTTACAAACAGGAAGCGGTAAAAATACTTAAAGCTATTGTTGATAATCTTTGGTTGGCCAATAAAGGCTGGTGGGCAGAGTTTAAAGATAATATGGGAAAGAAAAAAGTACATGATGATGCAGCCGTCTGGACTGTTTATCATGCTATTGATTCTGAAATTCACGATCCCTTTATGGCATACGAAGCAACCAGATATATTGATAATAACATTCCACATATTCCGGTAATAGCCGAAGGTCTCAACGAAACCGATAATTTCGTGGTTTCTACAACAGACTGGCAACCTTATATGTGGTCTATAAACAATGTGGCATTTGCTGAAATAACACATACTGCTCTGGCTTACTGGCAGGCAGGCAGGTCTGCACAAGCATTTAAAATGTTTAAAGGAGCTTTGCTTGACGCTATGTATCTTGGCTCTGGTCCTGGTAATATAACACAGGTGTCTTTTTATGATGCTGCACGTGGAGAAACTTACAGGGACTTTGCCGACCCGGTTGCTACAGCAGCAAGAGCTGTTGTACATGGTATGTTTGGTATTTATCCCGATTTGATAAATGAAAAACTAACTATCAAGCCTGGTTTTCCAAATGACTGGAATCATGCCTCTTTGTTAACTGCAAATATGGATTACAGCTTTTCAAGAAAAGGGAATAAAGATGTTTACGATATTATACCAAAGCTCAATAAGCAAGTGCCATTGAGTTTGCATTTGAAGGCGCGTAAGGATTTGATTAAGAGTGTGGTGGTAAACGGAGAATCTTTTTCATACAGCCTTATCGAAGATGCAATCGGATATCCGGTGGTGAAAATTAATGCAGGTATTGCCGATAAGTATAATGTTATAATAAATTGGTCAGGCAAAAATATAAACGATACAACTTACAGTATTGATGTTGCTAAAAATGAAGATGTAAACATAAAACTTCCTATTAAAAGCAAATATCTGTTTGACCCGCAGAAAGTCTTTGAAGCACCTACTTTTATAAATGAGTTTTTTTCAGGTAAAGTTGTTGGTGAAAAAGGCAACCGCACTATTTATGCTATGGTTACGCAGGGTGCAATGACCTGGTGGCAACCTATTGATATAAATGTTCATAATGAAATCGAGGTTTTCAACGAATCAGAATCTAATAGTCTGGACTTTATACTTTGTAATTACTCCCAAAAATCAATTGTTGGTAAGGTGTTTTTCAATAGCAATACAAATGGTTATAATGTAAACTTCAGGCCGGGTCAGATAACCAGCTTTTCTGTTGGTGAGAACGATGTCAGATTTGGCACTAACAAAATTGAAATTAAAACTGCTGATACTACTTATGTTTTGAAGGCTATTAACTGGAATCAGATTAATCCAATTAATATGGTATATGAAAAGATGGATATTGATAAATATTTCAACGATAAAGTCACAAATATCTTCGAATATGGCAAGTACACCTCTCCCAGATGGCCATTTACAACATTGCAGGTGCCTACACAAGGTATGGGGCAGTGGTGTCATCCCGATCTTTTATCTAAGATAGATGACAGTGGTTTCAGAAAAATGGCAGGTGAAAAAAATACAATTATGATACCTCAGGGTATTCCGTTTGCTACTCCAGGGGATATTGAAAAAAATAATATTGCTTTTACTACCTTGTGGGATAATTATCCTGATTCGATAGAAATACCATTGAGCGGTAAGGCTACAAGAGCTTATTTTTTGGTTGCTGCATCTACTTACCATATGCAATCTCATTTTTTAAATGGCACGATTAAGGCATTATATAAAGATGGAACCAGTGATGTACTGGAATTAGTTTTGCCTGACAATTTGTTGCCTCTCGATCAGGATATTTTCATTGACGATTTTGCCTTCAGATCTCCTCAGCCAAGACCTTACAGGATAAGGTTTAAGGATGGTTCTATAGATAAGTTTCATGCAGGAAAGTTAGGAGTGAAAATGTCAAACGATCCCATGTATGTAGATGGTGGTATGGCTACTGTTCTTGATTTACCGCTAAATCCTGAAAAGGAATTGGATAAATTAGTTTTAACAACAGAAGCCAACGAAGTTATAATTGGCCTGATGTCAGTTACATTATCAAGAAATTGAGCCTTTACGGCTCTTTTTCTTTGAAAGTACCCAATTGCTCCATTCTCTAATACCGGGGTTGAGATTCATTTCTTCTCTGAAAGAGATACTTAGTTCGAGCTCGTCTTTGAGTTCGGGATATTTCTCCAGATATTGAGCAAGTTTTTTTACAGTATAATTTATTTGCCCCGGCTTGCTGTTGGGGTTATTTAGTATTGACATCAGTTTATCTAACAGCTCGCCCTCTTTATATTCTTCTAGTTCAAAACATAGTATTACTCCAAGCAGATTTCTTTCAACAGAACTATTTTTGGTTATCAAAAAGCAATCAAGTATGGTGTTGTATTTTTCAATCACCATTTCTTTATTTTTTCTTGCTACATGTAGTAAAATATGAGTTGAATATTGTGGCAATTGCTGTTTTTCGTCACTAACAGCGATTTCTACCAACTCATTTATATATTTCTGATCTGACATAAATAAGTCTGTAAGATTCAGAAATTCAGCTGAGGCCCTGTGAGAGAGTAAAAGTTCGCGGATATTCATGATATTAAATTGTTCTGACTGCAAATTTGCCAAAAAATATTACATTTATGGCCTGTTAAATCAATTAATTATGAATAAGCATATTTGTATGATATTTGTTGCATTTTTATTAGTTAATGCATCAATAAAGGCTCAGATAACAGATGCTGAGGCAACCTTAAAAACTAAAAGTACTTTAACCGAAGATAAATGGATAAAGGGTGTAAGTACAGGACTAAATATGTCGCAAACAGCATTGATTAACTGGGCGGCAGGTGGACAGGAGTCGTATTCTGTTAATGCATATCTTAATGCTTTTGCTAATCTTAAAAAAGGTAAACTGGCATGGGATAATTCACTTAATGTAGGCTATGGGGTGCTAAAACAAAAGAATACCGCATATTACATGAAGACTGATGATAAAATAGATCTTTTATCTAAAGTTGGAATGGAGGCTTTCAAGAACTTCTATTATGCAGGACTTTTAAATTTTAAGACACAAATGGATGAAGGCTACAAGTATCCAGATGTAACTGCAGAGATCTCCAGGTTTCTTGCTCCTGCATATTTAACAGCTGCAATAGGTCTCGACTATAAACCTAATGCTTATTTCAGTGCGTTCTTTGCACCATTTACAGGCAAAATGACTATTGTAAATGATGATGTGTTATCAGGATTAGGTGCATTTGGGGTTGAGCCAGGAAAAAAATCCAGAAGTGAATTTGGAGGATACACTCGTTTTATTTATTCGAAAAATGATTTCAAATCAGAAATTCTTAAGAATGTTGCCCTTACATCAAAAATAGATCTTTTCTCAAATTATCTTAATAAGCCTGAAAATGTAGATGTTAACTGGGAAAATATTATATCTATGAAAGTTAACAAGTATATATCTGTAAATCTTAACACACACCTCATTTTTGATGATGATATAAAGTTTGACGAACTTCAACCAGACGGAGTAACTATAAAGAAAATTACAAAAGTGCAGTTTAAAGAAATTTTTGGTGCAGGTATATCGGCAAAATTTTAATT
>CAZFUO010000032.1:6502-16236 GCA_964522065.1 uncultured Bacteroidales bacterium
CCCGAATCGTGGATGGGTAGAAATCCTATGATTTGGGCAGCCGAACTACATACATATAAAGGTAAGTATTATTACTTTGCAACATTTACAAACAGAGCTGTAAAGATTGATACGGTGCAAGGTAATGAAATTGAACGCAGAGCCAGTCACGTTTTAGTAAGCGATAATCCGGATGGCCCTTATGTGCCAATGCAAGACCCCATTTATCTGCCTGCTGAAAAACCTACTCTTGATGGTACTTTTTGGGTTGACACAGATGGTAAGCCGTATATGATTTTTTGCCATGAATGGTTGCAAAACTGGAACGGTACTATGGAAAAAATCGAATTAAAACCCGATTTAAGTGGTTCTTTAGGCGAAAGTAAAATACTATTCAGAGCAAAAGATGCACCATGGAGCCGCGAGGTAGACAAAGATGGTAAAGTTGGACCAAATAAGGTTACAGATGGTCCTTATCTTTTCAGAACTGCAACCGGTCGCCTGGGAATGATTTGGACAAGCTGGATAGATGATATTTATGCACAGGGAGTTGCATATTCAAAAAGTGGAACACTTGATGGCCCGTGGGTACATGAGAAAGAACTGATTACTCCACATAATTTTGGTCATGGTATGCTGTTTAAGACTCTTGATGGCAGAAATTTGATGTCTGTGCACAGTCATAAATCTGTAAATGGAAGATATATAAGAATTCCACATTTATTTGAGGTGGATTTGTCTGGAGATAAGATAGTTATAGGTAAAAGAGTGTATGAATAAGAATTTTTTATTTAAAATGAGTAACAAAATCTCAATTTCTACGTCTTATTATAAAATCTGATTTATATGAAAAAAATACTTCTTTTACCTCTGATTGCATTATTAATGTCTTCATGTTTACCCGAAAATACAAATGATACATCATGGGATGTTGTAACCGTTAGAGTTTTGTCTTCAGATTGGGATGCACATACAGATAATAACGGGCAAAACCTGTATTATTCGTGCACGCTTGATATGCCTGAAATATCGTCTTACATATATACAAACGGCTTAGTGCAGGCTTATTATGTGATGGACGGTGCGCAACAGTTATTGCCTTATTCAAGACATTATGAAAACGTGAATCTTAACAGATGGACTCAGACTGTAGATTTTGATTATTCAGTCGGGCAAATGACTATTTATGTAACAAATTCAGATTTCTACAACGAGATACCTCCAACAATGGATTTCAGGGTTGTTATGTTGTGGTAGAGCAATATAGGTGTTTATAAAAAAAAGTGTATATTCACGCCAAATTTTTTATAAACACTTTAATTCTTTACTACATGAACAAACAGCGAAACAGTGCGGGTTGGATTGTAACTTTTGCAGCATTAGGGATTAATCTTATTTTGGGTATTTTATACTCGTGGAGTATTTTAAAAAAGGCTATGGTAGCCGAATGGGACTGGACAAATACCGAAGCCTCATTGCCATATACCGTCTGTATTGCTTTTCTGGCTTTTGTGTCAATATTTGGAGGAAGACTCCAGGATAAATATGGCCCTCGTATTATTGCATTAATAGGAGGGCTTTTATTTGGTGCAGGCTTAATAGGTTCAGCTTTTGCTAAGAGTCCTGCAGTCATGGTCCTTACCTTTGGGGTTGTGAGCGGTCTGGGTATGGGTTTTGGTTATGCAGCTGCAACACCCTGCGCTATTAAGTGGTTCGATCCACGTAAGAAAGGGTTGATTTCAGGAATAGTTGTTTCAGGTATTGGCCTGTCAGCGGTTTACATTGCACCTTTAACAAATTATCTGTTAAAGTCTTCAAACATTCAGCACACATTCTTATTTCTGGGAATTTTGTCAATTATTGCAATGACTATCTTCTCACTTATTTTGAGGAATCCGCCTGTAGGATATGTGCCCGCAACAAATAGTAATAAGCCGGCTACATCTCATTCTGCAGATTTCAGATGGCAGGATATGATTAAAACACGTCCATTTATTCTTTTATGGCTTACTTATTTAATGAGTGCAACTGCAGGTTTAATGCTTATCGGTCATATTGCAAGTATCGCATTAGTTCAGGCAAACTGGAAAGCCGGATTTATTCTGGTAGTAGTACTAGCAGTATTTAATGCAACTGGTCGTATTTCGGGCGGTTTCCTTTCTGATAAAGTAGGAAGAACTAACGCTATGTTAATTGCATTTGGTTTGCAGGCTGTAAACATGTTTGTATTTTCAATGTTCAGCAGCATTCCGCTTTTAATTTTAGGAACCGCGATTGCCGGTCTTGCTTACGGCTCTATTTTCTCTTTGTTCCCGGCTGTAACTGCAGACTTTTTCGGTATCAAAAATCTTGGTGTTAATTATGGTATTATATTTACCGGCTGGGGTATTGCAGGTATAATTGGCCCTATTATTGGTGGTCAGGTTGCAGACATAACAGGCACATACAATGTGTCTTACATTGTAGCAGGTGTTATGTTGGTTATCGGTGTGCTTTTAGTAAAGCTTATTAAAGCACCTGAAAAAAAAGAAGCATAAATTACTCGTAATCGAGTGCCCAGAGTCCTTTATTATTTTCCCTTGCAATGCGTTGTTTTTCAAGAAATAAGTCAACGTATTTAACATTTGGAGGATATGTAGCGACCTGGGCATATCCTTCTTCGACCAGATAAGCATTAAGGAAGGTCCCGTCTTCGAGATATACGTAGGCGAGTGTCCTTCCGTACTGGTCATATCTGTCTGCATCATACTCGAGTGTAACTCTTTTATCTGCAAGTAGTTGTATGAGATGGTTTTTTGCTTCCTTCCCGAAAGGTTGTTTCTTCTTTCTACCTGTGTTTCTCGATTCGGGAGCATTAATTCCGATTAGTCTGATTTTTTGACCTTTTTCTGTTCCGTCTTCTATCCAGAAAGTATCACCGTCAACGACTTTTTTCACTTTGTATGTAACGGACTGGCTTTGGCAAGATACTGCCAAGGTAATTAGAAGCAGTATTAATACCGATCCGGATAATTTTTTCATAAATATATTTTTTTAAAAAGTCGCAGTCTTAAAATCTGAGCCACCGGCAAATCTTTCAAGTAGCTCAATTGAATAATTAACAGCAAAATCCAGATTGTCATTGCCAGTTGCCGAGTGAATTACCATTAGAAGTTGATTGGTTGATAAATCTATTTTAGTTCTCTCTTCATCACTGGTTGGAGTGCCGATTCCACCAATAGAATCTCTGTAAACAGGCAATCCTTCTATATTTAGCTTGCCCCTTCCTATTCCTTCAAAGTCCTCACCTGCCTTACCTACACCAAAACTGATATCTCCCACGATTTTATTTTCGTCAAAACCGCCAATTGAATAACCTGTTTTTATCGAAACAAGATTTATAAGATCAACCAGAGTGTTTATCTGGTATAGCGGTTTCTCATTTAATATTCTTCTGCATAATGCTTCTGATGATGGTCTGTATCTATTTGGGTCTTTTCCCAGCAATCTGTACAGTTTTCGCATTCCAGCTATTTCATATCTGGATTTTACAGTGTCAATTTTAAAGCGGTTTGTGATATCTGCGGTTTCGAGATTAATGATATTCCAAAGTTCTTCTGAGTATTCGCTATTTGTGACTTTACATGATATGTATGCCCCGCAATAGCAAGGAGCAACTTTATAAATGTCTGGTGATACTGAAATATTCATTTTAATACAACTTCTGGATTTTTTTCAAATTTAGCAATTAGGTACAACTTATCTTCCTCTAATTTGTTATTTTTGTATTGTAAGACCTTAACAAAATAAATATCTTATGAAAAATTCAATTCTTTCAATTTCAGCATTGGTTTTGCTGGCATTTTCATCTTGTGAGATTATAGGTGGATTAAATAATTCTACTTTGGGTGGCACTCAGTCTTCTATGGGTGAAGAAGGTGTAACAATTTCCTCTCCGACTGATATTGCAGGTGTTACAAATTTTGAAGGAGAAATTGTAAGTAATGAGGATGGTATTTCAACTTATTCGGCAACAGCTACAATTACTAATAGTGCAATTAAAAACTTCTTTTCAAACATTCCGGGTGTTTCATTTGAGGGAGATCAGCTAAAGGTTGAAAATGTGCAGTTTAAAAATACTGACAAGGGAATTGAATTTCTTACCGGTCCTACTTCAGGCATACTTGTTAAATACAGTTCTTCTGTTGGCGATGAGTATCCTATTGGTGATACTGATTATACAAGAAAGGTAGTTAGTAAATCTACTACAGATGATTATCCCTATGCTTTTTATAATATAAAAGTAATAGAAGTTGAAGAAGATGCATCTGCTCTTGCTGCATCTGGCGGAGTAAGTAAGCTGACTTATTATGCAAATCACAGATTTGGGTTGGTTGGTTTTAAGATTACATTCGACGATGGTTCTTCAGCCAAATTCACAGTGTTTACAAGTGCTGAAAATGAATAATTTCCGGTAAAATTTAATATGAGATATATTACAATTGCAGGAGAGAAAAGGGTGGTTCCGGCTTATCCTCATCACAAGGATTTTGTCTACAGGAGTAATATTTTTTTTAAAGCGAATAATCTTTGGGAGTTAATTGCTATTAACGGGCCTTCTTATGCTTTAAAAAGAAGGTGGAGGCAGTATGTTAATGGCTTCCCGGTTCCTTATCTATTACTAATAGACCCGACAAGTGCCTGTAACTTAAAATGTATTGGTTGTTGGGCTGCAGATTATGATAAAAGAAGTGAGCTTTCTTACGAAAAACTTGATGAAGTTCTTACTGAAGCTGCACAACTGGGAGTATATGATATACTTTTTAGTGGTGGCGAACCTTTAATGAGAAAGGATGACATCCTCAGGCTTTGCAAAAAGCATAAAAATTTGTCGTTTTCTATGTTTACAAACGGGACATTAATAGACGAGAAGTTTGCAGATGAAATGGCTAAACTTGGTAATCTGAATGCTTTTATCAGCATAGAAGGATTTAAGGAGAAAACTGATTTCCGAAGGGGAGAAGGTACTTTTGATAAGGTTGTCAAGGCAATGGATATTCTGAAAAGCAGGGACATTGGATTTGGTTTTTCAATGTGCTATCATTCGAAAAATTATGACGAGGTTTCGAGTGATGAATTTCTTGATTTTTTAAGAGGCAAAGGAGCCTGGTTTGGGTGGATGTTTAATTATATGCCTATTGGTAACGATGCTGATGTCTCTCTTATGACTGAGCCTGAACAGAGAAGGTTGGTTAAAGACAGGATACAGGCATATGTTAAAAAGTACAATTTGCCGATTTTTGATTTTGCTAACGTAGGTCATCTTGCTTATGGATGTGTTGCTGCAGGAAATGATTATACTCATATAAATGCAAACGGAGATGTCGAACCTTGTGCTTTTTTTCATTATTCTGATTCAAATATTCACACTAAAACATTAAAAGAATCTTTTGCTTCTCCTTTTTTTAAACATTTCAGGCAATCTAAACCAAAGGGTAATGCTTACAGGCCTTGTCCGATAATGGATGATCCTGAGGCTTTGCTTAAAATTACTTCTTTTGAAGGGGTAAAGTCTACTCATTTACATAATGCAGAACCTGCTTCAGAATTATATAAGAAAACTATAAAAGCTGCTCATAAATGGGCACCTGTGGCAGAAGATATTGTAAAATCTATGACTGAGGAAGAAAAAAAGAAAATCAAATTGTTGCATAAGTATTTGCTGTACAGAGATAAAGCCTGAAGATAATGATGAAATTATTACCGTATAAGTACAAGTATGCCGGATATTTTCTGACACTGGCGGGAATTGCATCAACTGTATTTTATCTTTTTTTTGATTTCAGATTTAAAATGCCTGTTTTTGCCGTGGTTTCGGCATATCTGGATATTAAGATTTTCAAGTCTTTTGAAACTAATTTTGCTGATGAACTAACTATGTTTCTGTTGGTGGCAGGGTTGTTTTTATTGATATTTTCTAAGGAAAGGAAAGAAGATAATTATGATTTTAACAGGGCTAGATTTGTATCACTCTTTAGGGCTATGTTTATCAATATGATTGCTCTGATGTTATCGATTTTGTTTTTTTACGGACAGATTTTTATGGCTGTCATTATATTAAACCTGATTTTTTTGCCTTCAGTTTATTTGATTCTATTCTTTTTTGAAAAAAGAAAATCATCTGATTTCGTTGAGTGAGCCTGACTTTTTTCTATGATGAATCAAAAATTACAGAATTTAAGTCAAATGTTCTTATTCATATCCAAAATAAATCTCTTATTTTGCTTTTCATACCTTTGAAAAATCTGTTTACTATGAATAGGATACTTTTATTGATTTTTACTTGCATATCGTTATCGGTTTTTCCATCTGAAAAGGATTATACCGGCACAATAAAATCGTATATCTATAAAGATTACAAGGGAATGTATCGTGAGGGTGCCGGTGCCTTGGTTTTTCCTTACCTGACTCCGGGAAGTAATCAATATGACAAAGTTCTTTGGGATTGGGATTCATGGCTAAGCAATATTGCCCTGAGGCAAATTCTTAATGATGTCGGAACCGCTGACGATAAAAAGCAGGCCATAAAATATGAACAGGGTTGTGTTTTGAATTTTCTTAATTACGGTGATTGGGATGGATACTTGCCTATAGTAATTTGGGAAGATTCTAATCCCAGAGAAATTATGCCGGAAAAGATTTATGATGTAAATATGCATAAACCTGTATTGGCACAACACGCTGCATTTCTGACAAAAATTAATGGTGGTGACGCTACTTGGCTAAAGGAGAAATTTTACCATTTACAAACTTTTGTAAATAATTACAAGGCTCATCACAGAGATAAATCAACAGGTCTTTACTATTGGCAAAATGATGTTGCTATAGGGGTTGATAATGACCCTTCAACATTTTTCAGACCTGATAAGAGTTCAGCATCCATTTATTTGAATTGCCTGATGTACAGAGAACTGCTTGCTATGGAGTATCTTGCAGGCAGACTCAATCTAAAGTCGATAGGTGATGTTTTTTCTAAAGATGCAGAAGATTTAAAAGCTTCTGTTATCGAACATTGCTGGGATGAGAGAGATGGCTTTTTTTATAGTGTAGATTTAAATCTTAAGCCTGTAACTAACAGGGTTGACAATACACTTGGTAAAGAGTTTGTAATTCACAGCGGTTTCCCACGTGATTATAATTGTTTAATTCAGAGAATTGGTGTTTGGTCGGGATTTATGGCTATGTGGTCAGGTATTGCTACTGCTGAACAGGCAAAGAGAATTGTAAAAGAACATTATGCTGATGTCAGGACTTTCAATGCACCTTATGGAGTAAGAACACTTTCTAAGATGGAAAAAATGTACAGTACAAGAGCGAGTGCAAATCCTTCTAATTGGAGAGGACCAATATGGGGTATATCAAATTATATGGTTTTTAAGGGACTTTGCAGATATGGTTTTAAGAAAGAGGCAAAAGAACTGGCCATGAAAACTGTTAACTTATTTGGAAAAGATTTCAGTGAGAATGGTGCTTTGCATGAATACTACGAGCCTGAAACCGGTACGCCAATACTAAATAAAGGTTTTCAAAACTGGAATTATCTGGTAATTAACATGATTGCCTGGCTTGAGGGCAGGCAGGTTGTGGAGGAGTTTTAATATGCGAACTTTCATTAAATATTTTGGAATATTTTTGATTGCTATAATATCTCAGAGATTAGCAGCACAACCTTTATGTTCTACTCAAAAGTTTTCTTTCGAGGAGGGTCTTCCTCATGACATTGTAACGGGGATTTTACAGGATGAGAAGGGCTTAATCTGGGCAAGTACTTGGAATGGACTTTCCAGATATGATGGCTATGAGTTTACCCATTATGGGCCTCAACCTGGTGATGGTTGTACCATGAAAAATAGTCGTATTAATAAGATCTATTATAGTGCTACAGGAAATATTTGGTGTATTAATCATGAAAGCCGTGCCTATTTGTTTGATGTAAGAAAGATGGTCTTTAAGGATGTTTTACAACCAATTGAGAACAAAATGCAACAGCATTATGTGGTACGTGAAATCTTTTCTCTCTCAAATGGAATTTCCTGGATTGTTTGTGAGAATTCTTCAAATTTCAGAGTTGTTGATGCCACAGGTGAGGTTTCGGTATATGGTGATTATGATCAGAAGATAAAGGGGGATTATGTGTATAATGTTACACTTGATTCAAAGGGCAATGAATGGGTTTTAACTGATAAGGGTATTAGTATTATTGGCAAAAATGCTAAGAAGTTTGAAAGTGATTTTCCATTTCATTTCATTTCTGAATACAAAGGGAAAATTTGGCTTGCTTCAAATGATGGTAAACTTGCTTGCTTTAATCCGGCTAACAGCAGACTGCAGTTTATTAATTTGCCTGATCAGGTAGGTGCTATTTTTAGTATGCACAATGTTAGTAATGATCAAATTGCAATTGGTACAAACTTTGGGCTGATTTTGGTTAATTCATTAAATTTCAATTTTTCTGTGCTTGATCTGAAAACTGCTGGCCAAAATTCTAATAATGCTGAACTGTTTTATCAGGACAAAAAAGGTGGTTTTTGGATATTAACAGCAAATCCTGGTGTTGTTTATCTCATTCCGGGTGAAAAACCAAAGTATTTACAATCTCCAATTTTGCAAAGTCCTGAGGTCGAATCAAACCGCTTTATGGTTTATGAGGATGAAACCGGTATTGTGTGGGTCGCTCCTCGTGGAGGACATTTCTGCTATTATGATAGAGTTTCATCTGAGTTGAAAATTGCTTATGAACAACTGGAAGACAGGATATTGCCAGTTTTACCTCTTATAAGATCATATTGTATTGACAGGCAAAGTAATTTATGGACAGCATCGGGAAGGGGATTATTTAAACTGAGCAACTATCATAAAAACTTTAATCTTATTAATGCTGATGAAGGTCATGTTGAGGTAAGAGCATTGATGGAGGATAGCAAAAACAGGATTTGGGTTTGTACAAAGAATGGTATTGTAAGGATTTATGATGTTAACGGGAAATCTATAGGATATTTAAACAGAGATGGTCAAATTGTGCATAACAAGGTTAAGTTCGGAAGTAATATCTATGTTTTGCGTGAAGATAAAGATGGTTTTATCTGGATGGGTGCTAAGAATGATGGTTTGTTTTGTTTAAGTCCTGAGAAAGGTGCGGTTTCGTATAATGTAAAGCAGTATAAAAATATTGCCGGTGATAAGAGCAGCCTAAAGGGAGCCAGCGTGTATTCTATTTTTCAGGATAGTAAGGGCAGAATTTGGATTGGTACTTATGAAGGAGGTCTGAATCTTTTGGAAAAATCTGTTGATGGAAAGATTTCATTTGTAAACAATGAAAACAGATTGAAGAATTATCCAAAAGATATTGTTCAGAATGTCAGGTATATAACAGAGGTTAATAATGGTGTTATTATGCTTGGTACAATTGATGGGCTAATTACCTTTTCTGTGAATTTTGAGAAACCTGAAAATATAAAGTTTTATAGAAATGTGAGGAGGCCTGATGATGTGAAGTCGTTGAGCGCAAATGACGTTATGTATATTTATCAGGATAGAAAAAATGATATTTATGCTATAACTCAAAATGCTGGTGTAAATAAATTGATTTCTGATAATCTATTATCTGACGATTTGAGGTTTGAGGGTTTTAATCAAAGTAATGGTTTGTTTTCTAATCTTACCAGAAGTATGGTTGAAGATGGAAAAGGTTTTTTATGGTTGGTATCAAAAGCTGG
>CAZFUO010000033.1:0-5451 GCA_964522065.1 uncultured Bacteroidales bacterium
TTGTTATATTCATTACATATATATGGGATTATACCTGCATCACATGATGCAAGAATTTCAGGGATTTTATCAGGACTTTTAGGACCTTCAAAAATTACATTACTATATTTAGTGAGTCTTTCTTTAATTTTTTTTGATCTAAGGTCACCCATAAATAAAAAAATATATTCATTTAACCTGGAAACTGCATTTTCAACCATATCAATATCAAAGCGATCATCCAGACTTCCTATGTAGCCAATTAATTTTCTTTTGTTTTTAATTACTTCTTTTTTCGAGAAATTAGAAAAAAGTTTAAAATCAACACCGTTTTTAACGATGAAACTATTTTGATTAAGTTGTATTTTCTGACTGTTTATAAAGTCAGATGTTGTAATTATTCCATCAACAATTCTAGAATAGTCCTCCTCAATTTTCTCAGCACGTAGCCCCATATGTTTAATGTCTGCAGAATCATAACAATAGTATAGGTGCAATTTTTCATTAAGTCTTTTCAATAATTTCAATCCATAAAGAGGATTATAGGCAGTAATTATTATTGGATTTAAAACCTTTAACTTCTTTAAAACTCTTTTCAATGTTCTTTTATAAATACATATGTTATATTTTAAAACCAATTCAAAAATCCTTTCATTTTTCAGAAAATACATTGGGATGCTTGGTGGCATGTTTATAACCTTAACAGTAGAGCCATTTTCCAATTTAATTTCTTGGATTCTATTCTTGAAACCTAATATCTTTTCAATAGGAGCATTTTGCTTCTTTAAAAAAGTATATATAACGTCTTTTATTGTGAAATGATATTCAATGAATATAATATCATTATTCAAAGCTAATCTTTCAAGTATCTGCACGACGGATTTTGTATAATTACCATACCATGTCGTTTTAGATATACAAACAATAGTCTCTCCTTTTAACATATTATTAGATCTAGTTGTGTGACCCGAAAATTACAAATGTGAAAATATGTAAATCTCTAAAATATATTTGATATTAACAACATATTTTAGCTAATTTCGTATGGTTAATTACAAAATATAATATTGGTATACATGATGCTTCCTGATGAGTTTATAATTCAAATAAAAGAATTGCTTTGTGATTGCTTTGATGATTTTATAAGATTTTTAAATGAGCCTGCCCCTATAAGTATAAGACTAAATAAACTCAAAATAACTGACAATCCGGATATTCTGAATGGTAATGTTCATTCATTTGTACCATGGGCAGAAAATGGAATTTATTTAAATACCAGACCATCATTTACTTTCGATCCATCTTTTCATTCCGGTTCTTATTATGTTCAGGAAGCCTCTTCAATGTTTTTGGAACAAGTCTTAAAACAAGTCTTCGAAACCGCTGATTTCAGTGGTTGCTCGCTCAATATACTAGATTTATGTGCTGCACCTGGAGGTAAATCTACTCACATAGCCACGTTAATGCCAAAGGGATCTTTGCTGGTAAGCAATGAAATTAATAGAACAAGGGCGAATATCCTTGCAGAGAATCTTATAAAATGGGGCAACGAAAATGTGGTGGTTTCAAACAATGATTCAACTGCTTTTAAAAAGATAATTGAGACATTTGATTTAATTGTTGCTGATGTGCCATGTTCGGGTGAAGGTATGTTCAGAAAAGATATTAGAGCTGTAGAAGAATGGTCATTGGATAACGTTAAGATGTGTGCTTCGAGGCAAAGAGAAATTATTTCTGCAATTTGGCCGTCATTAAGACCGGGAGGTTGTTTGGTTTATAGTACATGTACATACAATACGCTTGAAAATGAAGAAAATATAAAATGGATTTGCGAAAATTTCGAAGCTGAAAGTCTGGAACTAAACATTAGCGACTTTAAAGGTGTTTCACCTGCAATCAGCGGTTTTGACGAGGTAAAAGCAGCTCGTTTTTTTCCTGATAAGATAAGGGGAGAGGGCTTTTTTATTTCGTTGATAAGAAAAAAAGGTGATACTCAGGTGGGAGAGCAGGTAGTTAAGAAAAGTAAGTATAAAAATATTAAATTAGCAGAGGGGATAAAGAAATATATCGTTGATAGCGACGAATTTGAATTTATTACAGATTGGAATAATAAGATTTATGCCATAAGAAATAGCCACAGCGCTATACTTCAATTATTAAATGAAAACCTGAAAATATTGCATTACGGAGTTTGTTTGGGTGAAATGAAGCAAAAAGATTTTATACCAGACGTTAGTCTGGCTTTGTCGTGCAAGTTGAACAAGAATGAAGTTTGTATATGTGATATAGATAAGGATACGGCAATTAGTTATCTTAGAAAGGAATCAATTGTATTACCGGAAAATGTTTCAAAAGGTTGGGTAGTGCTAACATACAATAACCTTACTATTGGATGGGTTAAAAATTTAGGAAACCGCTCAAATAATGCATGGCCCAATGAATGGAGAATAAGAACCTGATAAACGATTTTGATAAGAAAGAATGGGTTAAGGTATAAACCCCAAACTTGAGTTTGCGCCTAAAATTAAAAGAGGCTGCCTCATTTTTATTTTGAGACAGCCTCCTTCTATTTTATTAGTTCTTAAGAACCGTCATTTTCATTGTAATGTCAGTCTTAGGCCTGTCAGCTGTGCCGGTTTGACATTTTTGGATTTTATCTACTATATCCAAACCTTCAATAACCTCACCAAAAACTGTGTATTCACCATCAAGATGAGGAGTTCCACCTAAAGTTTTATAAGCAAGTTTTTGCTCGGCAGTAAATTTTCCCTTTTCAGGATTGTTTTTAAATTCCTGTTCGGTTATTTTAATCAGCTCACTTTGAAGAGCTTCCAATCCGGCGTTATCATCAGCATTATACATTTTTTGAATACTGTCTTTTCTTTCAGCAGCCAAAGAGTTAAAATAAGCCTGCATTGCCTGCTGAACTTTTTGCTCTTCCATACCTGAAAGTTGTGCATCTGAATATACTGCACCCCAGACAATATAAAACTGAGATCCTGAAGACTCTTTCAAAGGATTAACCTGGTCTGCCGTTCTGGCTGCCGAAAGAGCGCCTCTCTTGTGAAATAATTTAGGATAAACTATTTCAGCAGGCACCTGATAACCTGGTCCGCCTGAACCCAATTGTTTTCCTGCCGGTGCACCCTTAGAATCCGGGTCACCACCCTGTATCATGAACTCTTTTATAACTCTGTGAAATAATAGACTGTCATAAAAACCTTCGCCAGCAAGTTTCAAAAAGTTATCACGATGTTGCGGGGTTTCGTCGTAAAGTTTGATTTTAATGTTTCCCATAGAAGTTTCTATGAGCACGATGTTTTTGTTTTCCTGAGCTTCCATTTTAAATATAATGGTGAATAATAATGTAATTGCAATTAATACTTTCGGTTTCATTTTATTGAGCATAAATGACTGAAACTGTTGATAAATAAGTGGCAAAGATACACTTCTTTTTTGAATTTTATATGTACTTTTGCGCCAGAAAAATTTAACCAGTAATTATTTAAATATATGAAACCAACACTATTTGTACTTGCTGCGGGTATGGGCAGCAGATATGGAGGATTAAAACAAATGGATGGATTAGGCCCGAGTGGCGAAACCATTATGGATTATTCAGTTTATGATGCTATTCGTGCGGGATTTGGCAAGGTTGTTTTTGTAATCAGACATTCATTTGAGAAAGATTTTCTGGAAAGTGTTGTTAAAAAATACGAAGGTAAAGTACCTGTTGAAATAGTATTTCAGGAGCTTGAGTACTTACCTGAAGGATTTGTTTGTCCTGCTGAAAGAGTAAAACCATGGGGTACAAATCATGCAGTTATGATGGGTAAAGATGCTATTAAAGAACCTTTTGCTGTTATAAATGCTGATGATTTTTACGGCAAAGAAAGCTTTCAGATTTTAGCTGATTGGTTGAAATCTAAAGAAGGTGTCAAAAGTGAATATTGCATGGTGGGTTATCGCATTGGTAATACTTTATCTGAAAGTGGTTCTGTAGCCAGAGGCCTATGCCAGAAAGACGAAAACTCATTATTAACAACTGTTGTAGAGAGAACTTATATCATCAGAGATACTGATGGTTTGATCAAATACAAAGACGAAAACGGTGAAATGGTCAGTGTTGAAGAAAATACTCCTGTATCTATGAATATGTGGGGATTTACTCCCGATTACTTTGATTATTCCGAAACCGCATTCAAAGAATTTTTAGTACAGAATGAGGGTAATATTAAATCTGAATTTTTTATTCCTCTTGTGGTAAATAATCTGATTGTCAGTGGTGATGCTACATGTGAGGTATTAGATACACCATCCAAATGGTTTGGTGTTACTTATGCTGACGACAGACAAATGGTTGTTGACAAGATACTTAAGCTTGTTGAACAAGGAGTTTACCCTCCAAAACTTTTTTAAATAAATAACCTGTATCTATATATAGCAAATTATGAATTACTTACACCTGAATGAAAAATTTACCGAGTTGTTTGGTAAAGGAGCCCTGATATTTGCCTCTCCTGGCAGAGTAAACTTAATAGGAGAACATACTGATTATAACGGTGGTTTCGTACTGCCTGCAGCAATTGATAAAGTTATAGCTGTTGCTATTAAGGCTAACGGTTTGAATGTAATCAGAGCTTATTCTATAGATCTGGATGATTCTACTGAAATTTCTTTTACAGAGAAACCATCTAAACAATGGGCTAGATATATTTATGGTGTTGTAACTGAAATCGCCAAAAAGGGATTGAAAGTAGGTGGTTTTGACTGCGTATTTGGCGGAAATGTTCCATTAGGAGCGGGTTTATCTTCGTCTGCAGCATTAGAAAGCGCATTTGGATTTGCTTTAAACACTATATACAATCTTGGTTTGACTAAATTTGATCTTGCCAAAATCGGACAGGCTGCCGAACATAATGCTGTTGGTGTTAAATGTGGTATTATGGATCAGTTTGCATCTGTTTTTGGAGAAAAAGGCCGTTTAATTAAACTTGATTGCCGCTCACTTGAATATGATTTAATTCCTTTCAATCCTGAGGGATACAAGCTTGTACTATTAGATACTCAGGTGAAGCATTCACTTGCTTCTTCAGAGTACAATATCAGAAGAGAAGAATGTGAATCGGGTGTAGCAACTGTAAAAACAAAGTACAGCAAAATAGAACTTCTGAGAGATGTTACTATTGATATGCTTAATGAGTTTAAAGAACGTTTGCCTGAAAGTACTTACAGAAGATGTAGTTATGTGATTGAGGAAAACCAAAGACTTGTCGATGCTTGTGAAGCGTTAAAGAGTGGCGATTATGAAACATTCGGACAAAAAATGTACGGTTCTCACGAAGGTTTGAGTAAGAAGTACAATGTTAGTTGTGAAGAGTTGGATTTCCTTGTTGAAATAGCAAGAAAAAATAATGCTACCGGTTCGAGAATGATGGGTGGCGGTTTCGGTGGATGTACTATCAATCTTAT
>CAZFUO010000033.1:5551-12102 GCA_964522065.1 uncultured Bacteroidales bacterium
CTACCGGTTCGAGAATGATGGGTGGCGGTTTCGGTGGATGTACTATCAATCTTATTAAAGAGGGATATTACCAGGATTTTATAAAAGAGGCAAAAAGTTCATATTTAAAGCAATATGGAAAAGAACCCAGAGTTTACGAAGTAAATATAAACGATGGCTCGCATATTGTGAATCTGTAATTTAGAACTTCATTATAATTGAGGGGGCAATGAAAATTGTTCCCTTTTTTTATTTTAATTCTTATTGTAATTTGTACAGTTTGTTTTTGAGTTTATATGCTTGAAATTGTACAAGTTACATATATGCTTATTGTATTTAGTAAGATTTGTAAATAGTTGATGTTCAATAAGATATATATAAAAAGTGTGAAAATGTTTTGCATTTGACAATAGTTTTCTCCATATTTGTCCTGCATTAGAAAAAACATGAAAAACGAAATTTCACTTTATCCTCATGTCTCGGTAGATTGTGTCGTTATTGGATTTGACGGCTCACAGTTAAACGTATTACTTTTAAAACGTACAGGTAAAGAAGGAGAGGTATTTTTTAATGATTTAAAGTTACCCGGTAGCCTGATTTATTCTGAAGAAGACCTTGACATGGCAGCTCAAAGAGTTCTGGGTGAGCTTTTTGACTCTAATAGACTTTTCTTTAAACAGTTCAGAACATTCGGATCGCCAGATCGTACCAGCAACCCCAGAGATAAACACTGGCTTGAAAATGCTGTAAAACAAAAAATCGGCCGTATTATAACTGTTAGTTATCTGAGTTTAATACGTATAGACGATAAGCTAAGATTCAGGTCTGATAATCTTGAAGCAATGTGGACACCGGTAAAATCGATTGAGAATCTGGCTTTTGACCATAAAATGATTATAAATGAGGCCTTGGCCGAGGTTTGCAGATATGTTTCTTTCGATCCTTCTCTTGTGTTTAATCTACTTCCCCGTAAGTTTACGGCATTGCAGATGAGAGTCCTTTTTGAAGAAATGTTTGGCGAAACCATGGATGTAAGAAACTTTCACAAAAAAATGTCCAGAATGAAATATGTGGTTCCACTTGACGAATTTGAAAAGGATGTTTCACACAGAGCTGCCAGATATTATAAGTTTGACAGAAAGGGATATATAAAGTCTCACGGAGGTTTTTGATTTAGACTATAAACTATTAATAAAAATATTTACTATGTATTTGTTAGGTTACGATATTGGCAGCTCTTCAGTGAAAGCTTCACTGGTTGATGCTCAGAGTGGGCAAAGGGTTGCATCAGCCTTTTTCCCTAAAGTTGAAATGGAGATAAAATCAGTAAAAGTAGGCTGGGCTGAGCAAGAACCTGAATCATGGTGGAAAAATCTTCAGCTGGCTACATCTGAAGTTTTGAAAATTTCAGGAATAGACGGAAAAGATGTAGCTGCAATTGGTATTTCATATCAGATGCACGGGTTGGTTTTAGTAGATAAAAATCTTGAAGTATTAAGACCATCAATTATCTGGTGCGATTCGAGAGCTGTAAGTTATGGTGCAAAAGCATTTGAAGAGCTTGGTGAAAAATGGTGTTTAAATCACCTTTTAAACTCACCGGGTAATTTCACAGCATCAAAGTTGGCCTGGGTAAAGGAAAACGAACCTGAGTTATTTAACAAAATATACAAGCTTATGCTTCCCGGTGATTTTATCGCCATGAAGCTAACAGGTGAAATCTCAACTACTGTTTCAGGATTGTCTGAAGGTATGTTTTGGGATTTTAAAGAAGCAAAAGTCTCAGATAAACTTTTGAAATATTATGGTTTTGACGAATCTTTTATACCTGAAATAAAACCAACCTTTTCTGTACAAGGATTACTTAATGATAAATCTGCAGAATTACTTGGTTTAAAACCTGGTACCCCTGTAAGTTACAGAGCAGGAGACCAGCCTAACAATGCATTGTCACTAAATGTATTAAATCCCGGAGAAGTTGCATCTACAGCAGGTACATCAGGTGTGGTATATGGTGTCAATGGTAGTCCTGAATACGATCCACAATCTCGTGTAAACAGCTTTGCACATGTTAATCATACAGCTGGGCTTAAGGTTGCAGATCCAAATGAGAAACTAATTGAAAGAATAGGCGTTTTACTATGTATTAACGGAACCGGTATTCTCAATTCATGGATGAAAAGGTTGGTAGCCAAAGATTTAAGTTACGAAGAAATGAATGAAGTGGCTTCAAAATCTGAAATTGGTTCAAAAGGTATTTCAATACTTCCATTCGGAAACGGAGCTGAACGATTATTGGGCAATAATAATCCGGGTAGTTCAATTCATGGAATACAATTTAATCTTCATAATCAATCAGATATGCTAAGGGCTGCACAAGAAGGTATAGTCTTCAGTTTTGCATATGGTATGGAGGTTATGAACAATATGGGTATTCAAACAAATCTTATACGTGCAGGCTTTGCAAATATGTTCCTAAGCAAAATATTCAGAGATACATTGGCTTCAACTACCGGCGCAACAATTGAATTGTTTGATACAGACGGCTCTGTTGGTGCTGCTAAGGGTGCGGGTATAGGTGCAGGCATTTATAAAAACTCTGTTGAGGCATTTGAGTCACTTAAAAAACTTGAAGTCGTTAATCCTGATGTAAAAAATGCTGATGCTTACAAGGCTGCATACGAAATATGGAAATCAAAATTATAAACCTTTAATTATAAATAAAAATGACAAAAAAAGAGTATTTTCCTGGTATAGACCAGATTAAGTTCGAGGGAAAGGATAGCAAAAATCCTATGGCATTCCGTTATTATGAACCAAACAAAATGGTTTACGGAAAACCTATGAAAGATTGGTTTAAGTTTGCTATGGCATGGTGGCACACATTATGTGCAGAAGGAAGTGATCAGTTTGGTGGTGGCACTATCAATCATCCATGGGCAGGTTCAAACGATGCAGTTGAGGCTGGTAAAGCTAAGATGGATGCTGGTTTTGAATTTATGAAGAAGATTGGTATTGAATACTACTGTTTCCACGATATAGACCTGGTTTCTGAAGGTGCTTCAATTGAAGAATACGAAGCTAACCTGAAGGCTATGGTTGCTTATGCAAAACAAAAACAAGCTGAAACAGGTATCAAATTGTTATGGGGAACCGCTAATGTATTTAGCAATGCTCGTTATATGAACGGTGCAAGCACAAACCCTGATTTTGACACAGCTGCACGTGCAATGGTTCAGATTAAGAATGCTATCGACGCTACAATAGAACTAGGTGGTGACGGTTATGTATTCTGGGGAGGTCGTGAAGGTTATATGAGTCTTTTGAACACTGATATGAAGAGAGAAAAACAACATTTGGCAACAATGTTGAAAATGGCTCGTGACTATGCAAGATCAAAAGGATTTAAAGGCGTATTCCTAATCGAACCAAAACCGATGGAGCCAATGAAACATCAATATGATGTAGACACTGAGACTGTTATTGGTTTCCTAAAGGCTAATGGTCTTGAAAATGACTTTAAAGTAAATGTTGAAGTTAACCACGCAACTTTAGCAGGTCACACATTCGAACACGAACTACAATGCGCTGTTGACAATGGCATGTTAGGTTCAATTGATGCTAACCGTGGTGATTACCAGAACGGTTGGGATACAGACCAATTCCCTATCGACCTATACGAACTTGTACAGGCTATGTTAGTTCTGCTTCAAGGTGGTGGCCTTCAGGGTGGTGGAACAAACTTTGATGCAAAAATCAGAAGAAATTCAACAGATGCAGAAGACTTATTTATTGCACATATCTCAGGTATGGATGCAATGGCAAGAGCATTGATTACTGCTGCTGAAATTCTTGAAAAATCTCCATACAAAAACATGGTTTCTGAAAGATATTCTTCATTTGATGCCGGAAAAGGTAAAGAATTTGAAGAAGGAAAGCTATCTTTGGAAGACGTTTATGCTTACGCTAAAGCTAAGGGTGAACCTAAGCAAATAAGTGGCAAGCAGGAACTGTTTGAATCTATAGTAAACATGTATATTTAAGATTATGAAACTGAAATCATTTTCCGTAGCATTAGTTTGTTTGATTACTGTAATTAGTATTAGTAATCCGGTTGCGGCAAATGATAGTAAGAAAGTTGTCTTATCAAATTCACAGAAACTTACCGGGCAGAAAAACAGCCCGGTAAGTCCTGTTAAAAATGTAATTTTATTAATACCAGATGGTTGTTCACTGAGTACAATTTCTGCAGCACGCTGGTATCAGTGGCTTAAGGACAATGAAAAACCTTCTTTGTACATAGATCCGTATATCAGCGGAACCGTTAGAACATTTTCTTCGGATGCACCAATAGGAGACTCAGCTCCGACTACCTCCTGCTATATGACAGGAGAACCATCCAAAACCGGTTTTGTATCAACATATCCTACATCTTCTGGACTAAACAATATTTTATATGTTGACTCTACAAAAGCCTACCAGCCTTTAATGACAGTAATGGAAGCTGCCAGGATTATCTATGGTAAATCTTTGGGACTGGTTTTTACAAGTGAATTTCCTCATGCAACTCCTGCTGACTGTTCTTCACACAGTTATAACAGAAATGATTACACAAGTATTGCATCTCAAATGGTGCATAATAAACTGGATGTCGTAATAGGTGGAGGGGTTTCTATTCTTGAAGAAAATCACAAATCATATCTTAGAAGTAATGGCTATGAGGTTATTACTAATGATATTAATGCAATGAGAATGTCTGAGGGGAAAAAGCTCTGGAGTCTATTCGAGTCTAAGAGTTTACCATATGACATAGACAGAGATCCATCAAAAACTCCTTCATTGCAGGAAATGACTGAAAAAGCTATTTCAGTTTTATCAAAAAATAAAAAGGGCTTTTTCCTAATGGTTGAAGGAAGTAAGATTGACTGGGCTGCTCATGCTAACGATCCTGTTGGTATGATCACTGAATTTCTTGCTTTTGATAAGGCTTGTAAAGCTGCAATTGATTTTGCGAAAAAAGACGGTAATACTGCAGTTATAATTTTACCTGATCATGGCAACAGCGGTTTCAGTATTGGTGTAAGGCATATGACGGGTTATGACAAACTTACTAAAGACCAGATTTTCGGAAATTCGCTAAAGTTTAGAAGAACGGCTGAGGGTATTGCAAAAGAAATTAAGGAATCTGATAAAAGTAAAGCCGGAGAGATTTTCAGGAAGTATACATCAATTGAATTGAATGATAATCAGCTACTTAAAATAGATTCTGCAATGAGTTATCCAAAATATCAGTCTCTTGACTATGTTTTGGCGAAATTTATGACAGATAATACCGGATTTGGATTTACAACAAACGGACATACAGGAGAAGAAGTTTTTCTTGCATCATATCATCCTAAAAACAAAGGCCTCAAAGGTGTATTGTTTAACTTTCAGATTAATGATTATTTATGTGGTCTTATGAAGCTGGATAATCGTTTACCTGAACTGACAGAAAAGTTTTTTGCTAAACATAGCGATGCCTTTAAAGGTATGGATTACTCAATTGAAAAGGGAAAAGATAAAGACCATCCTGTACTTAAGGTTGTTAAGAATGGAAAAGTTATGTTACTTACAGACGATTCGAGTATAATTGAGGTTGATGGCATACTTTACGATTTGGCCACTGTTGTTGTTTACGTAGATAAGAACAACACCTTTTATTTACCACGTAACATTGTAAATTACTTCAATTGATCTTTTTCCCAGTTAAGTATTTCTGTTTTTAATTTATTACCCCAATAATAATTACCGATTTCTCCTGTTGACTTTATTACTCTGTGGCAGGGTATTACAAAGAATATCGGATTCTTTCCGATAGCCGTCCCAACCGCTCTGTTAGCCTTTGGATTGCCGATGTTTTCTGCAACCTGACTGTATGATGTGATTTGCCCAAAAGGTATATTTGTAAGCTCTTTCCAAACTTCCATCTGAAATATGGTTCCGGTAAGATGAATCGATAGTTTTGTTTCTTTTTTATCATTAAGATCAAAGAACGACATAAAGGCATCGTGTTCAGGCATTTTGCATTCTTCAATTGTGGCATGGGGATATTTTTTAAGCAGACTTTCTACTACTTTTTGTTTTTCGAATGCCATCGAGACCAAACAAACACCATGCTTTGTTGATGCTATAAGTATTAAGCCAAATGGTGAATTGTTTATGCTATAATGTAAATGAGATGTGACCAATTTGTAATCAGAATGATTGTTTGGTGTAAATACAAAATTGAGCAATTTGTTTGTCATATTTTTTGTTTATTTTTGGCTGCCATTTCGAAAAATGCTATGTGCAAACATAGTAGGAAAATGTGTGGTTTAACTCTTCTTTCAGACAATTTTTTGCTGATTGGAGCGTTATTTTTTTAATAATTATGTCTGTTGCACCTTAATCTAATGGGAGTGACGGGCTTCGTCACATACAAACAAAATAAAAACTACATATAAAATCTTTGCTATGAATCGTAAAATCAAACTGTTAGCATGGTCGCTGGTGTTGTTGTTTACTATCTTTCAGCTGCCTGCTCAAAAGGC
>CAZFUO010000033.1:12112-15523 GCA_964522065.1 uncultured Bacteroidales bacterium
CTTTCAGACCAACAAATTCAAATGCTTGTGCAGCAGGCAACCATGCAGGGTCTGACATTTGAACAGGCTTTACAAATGGCTAAAGCTCAGGGTGCTACACCTGAACAAATTGAACAAATAACAATGCGTGTTAAAGGTATCTCCGAAACCGGGAGTTCCAAAGATCGTACGACTCAAAAGAAACGATATATAAGAGATAAAAATGGTAATTTAGTTGAAGATGACAGTTATGAATCTGACTATTCAGAAAAAGCGAAGTTTGAGGCGTCTGAAAAGCTTAAAAAGATTTTTGGTTTTAACTTTTTTAATTCAGATAAGTTATCATTCGAGCCATCTGTAAATATACCGGTTCCAAAGGATTATGCTCTTGGCGTAAATGACGAACTTACAATTAATGTCTGGGGTGGAAGTCAGCAAACATATCAGGTTACTGTAGATCAGAGCGGTTCTATCTATGTTCAGGGGTTGGGACAAATAAGTTTACTTGGAACTACACTTGAAGATGCCAGAAGAATTATAAAGCAGAGATTGAGAACAATTTATTCAGGTATGAGCGGGTCAAATCCAAATACCTGGGCTGAAATTAGTATAAGTAACCTTAGATCGATAAAAGTTAATGTTATTGGAGAAGTTATGGCACCTGGTACATATACATTGCCTGCTACAGCATCTGCATTTAATGCTCTATATCTTTCGGGAGGCCCCAGCGAATTTGGTTCGTTCAGAAACATCAGAGTCATAAGAGATAATAAAGTGATAAAAGTGCTTGATGTTTATGATTATCTTATTAACTCTGAGACTAAAAGTAATATCTCTTTAAGAGATCAGGATGTTATATATGTTCCTACTTACGATATAAGGGTAGATATGCAAGGGGCAACAAAGAGAAATGGATACTTTGAACTTAAAAAAGGTGAGACTTTAGATAAGCTGCTTAAATATTCGGGCGGTTTCGCCAGCGGAGCTTATAAGTCTTCTGTTTCTGTTACCAGAATAACCGAATCTCAAAAGAGTATTGTTGATGTAAGTGAAAAGCAGTATTCATCATTTTTACCCTTAAACGGTGACTCAATTACTGCAGGTGAAGTTATCGACAGATACGAAAACAGGATTAGCATAACCGGTGCCGTTTACAGACCGGGAGTTTATGCCCTTTCACCTGAAATGAAACTTTCTGAACTTATTAAAAAAGCTCAGGGACTTACTGAAGATGTTTTCAATAACAGAGGTATAATTTACAGATTAGGTAAAGACCTGACACCTTATGCTGTTGCATTTGATGTTACAGAGGTAATGGGTGGAAAAAATGATCCTTTACTGCAAAGAGAAGACTCAGTTGTAATACAGGATATCTTTAGTATGAGAGAAAAGCGTTACGTTAGGGTTTTTGGTGAAGTTCAAAGGCAGGGAGAGTATCCTTTTTATGAAGGGATGACTATAAATGATCTGATTTTTAAAAGCGGTGGACTTAAAGAGTCTGCAAGTGAATCGTTTATTGAAATATCCAGAAGGCACAGTTATGAAGAGGCTGCAGGAGTAAGCAATAAACTTGTTGAACTTTTCAAGCTTAAAGTAAGCAGAGATTTGAGACTTTCTGATGATGATAAGCGGTTTTATCTTATGCCTTTTGACTATGTTTATATAAGAAGAGCTCCATCTTATTTTGAACAAAAAACAGTTACTATAGAAGGGGAGGTGCTCTATCCGGGACAGTATAGTATAAGCTCAAAAAATGAAAGAGTTTCAGACCTTATAAGACGTTCAGGTGGTTTGACAGCCCATGCCTATGTACATGGTGCAACTTTATTCAGAAATACCGAAAAAGAAAAAAAGGATACTACAATTCTCGAGAACCTTGGTATTGATACGCTTACAAATAAGGCGACTAAACAACTAACAGATGGCCGTGTAGAGTTGCAGCTTGATAAAATCATGAAAGACACTGCAAGTATTTATAACTATCACCTTAAAGATGGTGACAGAGTGGTAATACCAGAGGTTTCGGAGGAAGTAAAAGTTATCGGTGAGATTCTTAACCCTGTAGGTTTGGCTTACGAACCCAGAAAAAATGCAAAATACTATATTGACCGTTCCGGAGGTTTTAGTGATAAAGCAAATACCAAAAAGGTTTATGTTATAAATAGTGACGGAACCACGAAAGTTACAAAAACGTTTATTTTTACATCATACCCTGATGTTCAGCCGGGAAGTAAGATTATTGTTCCGGAAAAGCCTGAAAAAGACAGGATGGATACATCTATGTGGCTTGCAATTGCAAGTACATTTTCTTCTATTGCAGTAGCTATTGCAGCGATACTTAGGTGATAATTAATATACAAATATTATGAAAGAGGGTACTACAGAGTCAGTCAAAACAGTGAAAAGTAATGAGATTGACTATATGGTAATAATCAACAGATTATGGGCTGAAAGAAAAGTCATAATTATTACTACCGTTGTTGGTGTTGTTCTGGGATTGATTATTGCGATTATTTCTCCAAAAGAGTTTAAAGTGGTGACAACGATGTTACCACAAAGTGAATCGGAGTCAGGACTAGGAAAATTTTCTTCTCTGGCAGCTATTGCCGGTTTTGATTTAAATCTGGGGCAAAGCGGTACTGAGATTTCTCCTGTAATTTATCCTCAGATAGTAGAATCAGAAACATTTCTGGACGAACTAATGAAAGAACAATATAAGTTTTCTAAGGTTGATCAGCCTGTAAGCTATTATGACTATTATCTGAAAATAAAGAAGCCCAGTCTGTTTGAATATCTGTACGGATATACTGTTGGATTGCCTGGCCTTATTAAGATGAAAATGCGTAAGGATGTCCCGGTTGCTAAAAAATCAGAAAACGAAATCAATGCATATACAAGAGATGAATCGGACATGATGCTTTCTATGAAAGGCAGGCTCAAGCTGGTCATTAACAAGAAAGAGGGTTATCTCACTTTAACATGTGTTATGCCTGAAGCATTACTTGCAGCCCAGGTAGCAAAAAAAGCACAGACACTACTCCAGAAAACAATTACAGAGTATAAAGTAAAAGGTGCCGAAGAGCAGCTTGCATTTGTTGAACAACGTTATCGTGAGAAAAAAGCTGAGTTTGAAAAAGCTCAACAAAGATTAGCCTGGTTTAGAGACCGAAATCAGAATGTAAGCACAGCTGTTGCAAAAACAGAACTGGACAAACTCCAGAGTGAATATGATATAGCATATTCTGTTTACTCCGAGCTGGCAAAATTGCAGGAGCAAACCAAACTACAGGTAAAAAAGAGAACACCGGTATTTACAATAATCAAACCGGTAGTTGTCCCTATAGATAAAGATAAACCCAAAAGGACAACCATACTAATGATATGGACAGTCCTTGGCTTTGTTGGGGGGATAGGGTTTGTTTTTGGGAAAGA
>CAZFUO010000034.1:0-1500 GCA_964522065.1 uncultured Bacteroidales bacterium
CAAATGGTTTTTGACTTATTTTCAAATACTATAGATGCAGCATCAATAATAGGAGAAGATGATTTGTTTCTGGACAGCCTGGCATTTGTAAAGAAAAATCTTGCACCTATGCAAATAGGTAAGTGGGGACAACTCCAGGAATGGATGCATGATTGGGATAATCCCAATGACAGACACCGTCATGTGTCCCATTTATGGGGACTGTATCCGGGAAGGCAAATAAATCCATTTCAGTCTCCTTTATTGTTTGATGCAGCCAGAACCTCACTCACTGCAAGAGGAGATGCTTCAACCGGATGGTCTATGGGCTGGAAAGTCTGTTTATGGGCAAGGCTACTTGACGGGAATCATGCTTTTAAACTTATAAAAGACCAGATAAAACCTACCAAAGAAACATCAGGGCAGAATGGTGGCACTTATCCAAACTTATTTGATGCACATCCTCCATTTCAGATAGACGGAAATTTCGGTTGTACAGCTGGCATTGCAGAAATGCTTTTACAAAGTCATACAAATGTTTTACATCTTTTACCTGCATTACCTGATGACTGGAAAGATGGAAAAATTTGTGGACTAAGAGCCAGAGGCGGTTTTGAAGTTAAAGAAATGAAGTGGAGTTCGGGCAAGGTAAGCTCTGTAACAATTAAATCTGAGGCAGGTGGAAAAGTTATACTTGCAACAGAGTCTGAATTGATTGAAACTGATTATCTGAAAAGTACCGAATGGTCACCAAAATCTGATAATGTTTTTTACAAACTTCAGGATATAAGGAAACCGCTGGTAGATAATATGGCTGTTTTATCAGGAAGCTCTTATTCAAAAAAATATAAATATTATGAGTTAAGCACTACTTCCGGTGCTGTATATACCTTAAATGCAAAGTAAAATGAATAAATTTTTATTGACAGTTTTAACTGTTTTAATTTTTACCGGCGGTATACATGCTGCATTGACTATTACACAAACTGTACCTGCTAATAATGCAGTTGATGTATCAGTTAAGTCAAAAATTGTTTTAATATTCAATGAAGATGTTCTTACAGGAGATAGCGCTTGCCTTTTGAATGGCGATACAATCAAACCAAGTAGTATAGTAGGAAAATATATAACTTTTACACCAACAGTATTTGATTTTGCAACTGTACAAAAATTGGTAATAAAGAAAGGGGCTTTCAAATCAAAGCTGAATAACGATAACTATTCAGGAACTACAATAACTTTTACCACAATTGCAAAACCATTACCTGCCTTAAAAGTATATGACGCTGTTGTTTCAAAAGATGGCAGTTCAAATTACAGCACAGTACAGTCTGCTGTAAATGCAGCTCCTGAAGGCAGGAGCGCTCCATGGTTGATTTTTATAAAAAACGGAAGTTATGAAGAGCAGGTAATTATACCTGAGAATAAGCCATTTATTCATCTTATAGGACAAGATGTAAATAAGACAATTATCCATCTTTCACTAAATGTGGGTGGTGAACCTGCACCAGGGGCTAATGC
>CAZFUO010000034.1:1600-15488 GCA_964522065.1 uncultured Bacteroidales bacterium
TATGCTGGTGGGGAATGTTATTTTGACAGTTGCGAATTGGTTATAACAAGAGCAAGCGGTGGCTATATTGTGGCACCTGCTCATACCAGAGAATCAAAATTTGGTTATGTTTTTATGGATTGCTCTATTAATGCACCAGTCAGAACTGAAGTGTATTATGGTCGTCCATGGCATAATAATCCTAAAACATCTTTTATAAATACAAGACTTGGCAAGAATGTAAATATTTATCCACAAGGATGGGTAGAAACAATGGGAGGATTACCTGATGTTTTTGCAGATTATAATACTCTTGATTATATGGGTAATCCAGTGGATTTAAGTAAGCGTAATAATTACTACTATATTAAAGATCGTACAACAGGTCAGATTACTGCATTTTGTTATGCAAAGCAATACCATACAGAAAGTGAGGTTTCGAAAATGACTGTAAAGAATGTTTTGAGTGGTGCAGATTCATGGAATCCAAAAGAGAAAACCAACAGATTGCCTTCTCCAAAACTTCTCAGTAACGGCAAGAGCGGATTATCCTGGAATGCCATCCCATATGCTATTTGTTACCTGGTATTCAAAGGAGACAGTATAGTCAAAATGACTACATCGACTAACTATACTGCAGAAAAAGATGGCTTGTACTCTGTCAAATCAGTAAACGAATATGGTGGACTCAGCGGTATGTCAAATGTAGTTGATACAAGAATAGCTGCTAAAGAAATTACTGCATTTGAACAACTTGATTTGTTTTATAAAAAAGGAGTTCTTAAAGTAAAAGGAATTATAGCTTCAACCAGAATTTCTGTTTACAATTCTGCCGGAATTTTAATTAGAGATGTTAATGTGGACAAAGATTCTGAGATAGCAATTCCCGGTCACAAAGGTATTTTGATTATAAAAACCAATTCTTTTGACAGTGTGAGAGTCGATAAGATTGCTTCAGCCTCATAAAATCAGATTTTACCTTTCAAAAAACAAAATTTACCAAAGCTTTAGTTTGGTATGAATGATTTTTGTACCAAATACTGAATAACACAAACGCCAGGAAAAACATGAATAAAATACACTTATTCGGCTTATTGCTTTTTTTAGCAGTTTTTGCATCGTGCGAAGATAAATTGGGAGAATATTACGAAAAACCGGAATGGTTGAAAGGTAATATTTACCAAATACTTCAGGAAGACGGAAATTATACAATATTTCTGAAAGGAATAGATCTGGCCGGCTATAAACAGATGGTTAATGGTAAAAGCATACTTACTGTTATGGCACCTTCTGACTCTGCATTTCAAATTTATTTACAGGAAAATTATAAGACTCAAAAAATTGAGGATCTTTCAGTCGATGAAATCAGGAAATTAATAGGTTTTCATATAATGTATTATGCGTTTAGCAAAGATAAACTAGTTAATTTCAGACCAGGTGAAGGAGATGATGCAACTTTTGAAGAGATGATGAAAAATGCAGGTTTGTACTATAAGCATCGTACAAAGAGCATGGATAAGATCTCCATTGAATGGGATAATACCAGAGGCGATTCAGTGAAAGTTTTTCATCAGGAAAGATTTTTACCTGTTTTTTCATCTAAATTTTTTAATACAAAACAAATTGATGCAGACTATAACTATGAGTATTTTTTTCCAGGCACAAACTGGACTGGTGGTGACTCAGGTTTTAATGTATCAAATGCTTCAGTTCAGGAATATCAGGTAATAGCAAGTAACGGTTATGTTTTTAAGGTGGACAAAGTTATTCGTCCTCTTGAAACAATTTATACCGAATTGAAATCAAAGCCGGAATATTCAACATTTATATCTCTATATAATAAATATGAATATTATGCAGAAGAACCTGATTTGAGTTTGCAATACGGCAATGGTTCTAAGTTATTTCAGCATTATCATAAAGCACCTCTCGCTAATATTGCCTGTGAATGGCCTGTTATAGACTATTCAAATATGACAAGTTTATCTTATGCATCTTACTCGGTTTTCGCGCCAAATAATAAAGCGATAAGTGACTTCTTCAACAATTACTGGAAGATTGGTGGTTATGATTCATTACCACAGGTTAGTTCTGAGTCTATAGAATATCTTTTGTTCAACTGTGTTTACAGTGAATCTGTAGTTTTTCCTGAAGAAATTCAAAAAGGAAGAATTAAAAATAGCTACGGAACCGTGGTTTCGTTTGATGTAGATAAAGTTCCGGCTAAAAACAGAATTATGTGTGTTAACGGGGCCTTATACGGGCTTGATGAACTAGCAGCACCAACAATGTTTACATCTGTAACCGGTCCTGCATTTCAGTATAAAAAGTACGGATATTTTCTCAAGATGCTTAAAGCGTCAAACCTTACAATGACCTTATGTTCTGATGAAACCAGATACATAACTCTGATGCCTTCAAATGCACAAATTGAGAGTATAGGTATTACTACAAACAGAGATGGCAATCTGATTATGAACGGAGCGCTTCTTTCTTCGTCTGTTTTAACTAATTATGTATATGCACATACTGTAAGTCTGGATGCAACTCCGGGTAATTATAGTCAACTGCCAACAACAGGAAATCATGTGTTGAGAACACTTTCTCCAACATCAAATATGTACTGGTATGTTAAAGATGGAAAAATTACAAATAATGTGCTGTTTAATGAGATGATTTTTCCGGGAAATATTGCTGATGAAAACAGAATTTTTCGCAATGTTGAAGAGCTTAAATTTAAAGGAGAAAGCTGGACTAACGGTAAATCATATTCGTACGATTCACTTTTGTTTGAAGGAGCCTATACCAGATCTAATTATAAGAATTTTCAGGGCCTGATGTATAATAATCGAAGTGATGTGAATTTGCCATATCATGGTTTTGTACAATTACTTCAAAAAGCTGGCATGTATAATGCTCAGACTTTCAACTTTATATTCGAAGATTATATTGCATTTGTTCCGGTTACCGATGCGGTGAAAAATGCATTACTAAACAATAATATTCCCGGAATAAAAGCAGACGAAGCCTTGATAGCAAACGAGGCTGTTCCATTTTTTGACCGGTTTACAGTAACAGATGCTGAACAGTTAAAGCAATATCTTCTGGCTTATTTTATTCCTGAATCAACTGCAGGTGTCAGCAATTATCCATTTTTGGGATGGGGCGAGGTGTTAACAAAAGGTTTGCCAACACTGGATGTAAAAGAAGTTTTAGATGAGAATAGTAAGCTGACGCTAGTTACAACAATGATGGATGTTCAGGATACAGGCAGCAAACTTCGGGTAAGACTGATAAAGGATGGAAGCAGCTGGAAAGATGTTGTAAACAATTATTACTATTTCCCTTTTGTCTTTGAAGACGGATGCGTGCATTTTATTTCCAACTGTTTCTGATAAAACCTAATGATGAATACTATGTGCATGAAAAATATAAAATTTGTTTTAATAACAGTGATGGTTTTGTTTATGCTAAGTCTTCCGGCTTTTTCACAAACATCAAAAATTCTTACCGGAAGGGTTTATGAAAAAATAGGAAACACCACATCACCTTCAATTGGAGTAAACGTTTCTATTGCAAACAGTCAAAACAGAACACTGGTTGGTACTACTACAAATCAGGCAGGTGAATACTCATTAAGGATTCCTGAAAATGCAGGCGACCTTAAAATTGTTTTCTCGTTTATCGGAATGAAAAGGCAGGTTGTTGCCTATAAAGGCCAGCCAAAAATAGATGTAACTCTTTTAGAAGATTTTACAGAACTTGGAGAAGTTGTTATTTCGACAAAGAGGGCAGAAAAAAATGAATTGGGTATTACAATGCGAGAGCAGACGGCTTCTACCCAAAAGATTTCTATGGAACAAATTGTAGAATCTCTACCGGTTTCGTCGGTTGAGGAGGCATTACAGGGAAGAATGTCAGGAGTGGATATTATCGCAGGCGGAGATCCGGGCGCCAGAAGTTCAATCCGTATCAGAGGTACTGCTACACTCAATACAAGTGCAGACCCATTAATTGTTATTAATGGTGTACCATATTCAACAAATATTGATGACAATTTTGATTTTGCTACAGCAAATAATGAAGATTATGCTGAGATGTTAAACTTGTCTCCTTATGATATAGAGTCTATTGAAGTATTGAAAGATGCTGCTTCTACCGCAGTTTATGGTACAAAGGGTGCAAATGGTGTATTGTTAATTACCACAAAAAAAGGATCTATGGGTAAAACCAGATTCAGCTTTTCTACAAAATACTCTGTAAAATATGAGCCAAGATCTATACCAATGCTAAACGGGGACGAATATGTGTCTTTCATACAGGATGCAATTTGGAATTCAGCAAATGCTCAGGGTGTAAACAATTCAAAAGCCTTACTAGAACTCTTATTTGATACTCCTGAAATTAATTTCAATCCGGAGTGGCGTTATTTTAATGAGTACAATGCAAATACTGATTGGTTGTCTTATGTAAAGAAAGATGCTGCAACTACTGACAATAGCTTTTCAATGTCAGGTGGAGGAGATAAAGCCACTTACAGGTTTGCACTATCATATCTTGATGAGGGTGGAACCACTATTGGTACCAATTTGCAAAGATTTACATCTTCGTTGAATGTAGGATATAATTTTTCATCCAAATTAAGAGTTGATGCGGATTTTACATTTTCTGAATCTGATAAAAAAGATAACTGGACAAATAATGTAAGGTTAGAGTCAATGTTGAAAATGCCAAATAAAAGCCCTTTTATTATTGATGAACTTACAGGTCTTCCTACAGGTAACTACTTTACAAGACAAAACGCAGAAGAGTTTCAGGGTGCATTTAGCGGTGGAAGAAATTTTCACCCTATAATAATGGCAACTGAAAGTTATAATAAAAGTAAGCAACAGGAGGAAAAAATGACCTTCAGACTTAGTTATGATCTTTTGCCGGGTATGAATTTTTCAAGTTATGTGTCTATGAAATTCAATACTGTAAAAGGTCGTAAGTTTTTACCTCAGGATGCAACAGGTGTAACTATTGATAATCCATATGCAAATCAAAGTACAGATTCTTATTCAGACAATTTCGCACTTCTTACCGAAAGTAAGCTGATATATAGAAAAAGAATAAATGATGCTCACAATATTGTTGCTACCGGATTGTGGAGGACTAACAGCGGATTGAGCTCAAATTATTCAACCGTAATATACGGGGCATCATCTGCAGGAATGTCAGATCCGGTAACCGGAGGTGCAATTGCATCCAGAGGCTCGGGTGATTCTGAGGCCAGATCTGTTTCCGGTATTGGTAGTTTTAACTATACTTTATTTGAGAAATACATACTATCGGCCACTTTAAATATGGAGGGTAATTCTAGTCTTGGAAAATCAAACAGATGGGGTCTTTTCCCTGCTTTTGGTCTTGCATGGCATATGAAAGATGAAAGTTTTATGCAGGATTTTGATTGGCTTAATCAGTTTAAGGTAAGGCTTAGTTACGGTCAAAGTGGTGCTGCTCCCGGGGGAACCGCTCCTTATATGGGAAAATTTTCTTCAATCGGAGAATACGGAGATAACTCTGCAATTGCTCCTATAACAATTCAATTAAATAACCTGAAATGGCAAACATCTACAGAAAAAGATGCAGGTGTTGATATGGCTTTCCTTGATGAGAAGCTTACAATGACATTTGATTACTATTACAAGTTTACAAGAGATCTTTTACAAAGAAATGTCAGCATACCTGCATCAAGCGGATACAATAATCAGGGAAATAAAATTACCTATTTCAACTCAGGAGAAATTAGTAATAAAGGATGGGAGTACAGAATAGATTACGAAGCACTTACCGATAAAGTCTGGAAGCTTAACCTGAATTTTAATGTTAACAGGAATATTAATACAATAGAATCTTTACCTGAGAATTTATCGGAGTCATCATTTTCTATGGGTAACGGCAGATATGCTCAAAAGCTAATGGCCGGAACACCAGTAGGTTCATTCTTTGGTTTTAAATATGATGGTGTTTATCAAAATACTGAAGAGACTTATGCCAGAGATAAAAACGGCAATATAATGAGAGATCTTGAGGGTACAGCCATCGTGATGAAAAATGGCCGGTACACCTGCTTTCCGGGTGATGCCAGATATAAAGATCTGAATTATGATGGTTTAATAAATGAAAAAGATATTGCATATATCGGTAATTCAAATCCGATAGTTACGGGAGGGGGCGGTTTCACTTTGAAATATAAAAGTGTATCACTTACAACATTTATGCACTACAGACTTGGACAGAAAATTATTAATACAGCCAGGATGGAGAGTGAGTCAATGTATGGTACAGACAATCAGAGTGCATCAGTGCTTAAGAGATGGAGAAATGAAGGTGACGACACTCAAATACCCAGAGCTCTGTGGAAGTATGGATACAATTACCTGGGTAGTGACAGATTTGTAGAGAACTGTTCGTTTGTGAGACTTAAAACTGTTTCATTGAGCTATAATCTCCCTAAGGAGTTATGTAAGAAGGTGTTTACCAATAGTATAAATATATTCTTTACAGGTTATGACTTGTTTACATGGACTGATTACACAGGGCAGGATCCTGAGGTAAATACACCATCAAACATAACTGATTTAGCAAAAGATAATGCAAATACCCCCAGATCAAGAAGGATGTCATGTGGTATTACAATCAACCTTTAAAAAACGAGACTCATGAAAAAATATAGATTAATATTATTGATTTTCACTTTTACTGCATTTTTGTCATCATGCAGTGATTGGTTGGAGGTATATCCTCAGAATGACCAGGTGAGCGATTATTACTGGTCTTCAAAAGAAGAGGTTGATGCTGTAGTTAATTCGGGATATTTTTATTTGAGAAATACTGTAACCGATCTGCTGATACCATTGGGTGAGTTAAGGGCAGGTTCTGTTTACAGCCGGTATGGTAACAATCTGCAAAGTTACAGAGTGAAGCCTACAGACAAGGCAATCTGTAATTGGGGTCCTTTTTATCAGGTGGTAAATGTGGCCAACTCAGTACTACGAAATGCTCAATCAGTAATGGACAGAGATGAAACTTACGATCAGAATGTAATGAAATCTCATATGACAGAGGCATATTTCCTGAGGGCATTAAGCTATTTTTATCTGGTCAGAAACTGGAGAGATGTTCCGTTAATTTTAGATCCTTACGAAACAGATGAAAAAACATATCATGTAAAACAATCATCTGAGCAGGTGGTAATTGAGCAAATCAAAGCAGATATTTTAGCAGCAATTAATTCTGGTGCTTCAAAGGAACATTTTGAGAAAAGCTGGGAAAATAAAGGCAGAGCTACAAAATGGGCATTGTATGCACTTATGGCTGACGTTTGTTTATGGAGTGAAGATTATGCTAAAGCAGTTGAGTATTGCGACTTGCTTATAAATTCAACTTCAGTTTATGCACCGCGGTTTCTAACCAGTGCTTCTCATTCCTCGTGGTTTGGTATGTTCAATCCGGGAAACAGTATAGAGTCTGTATTTGAAATTCAATGGAATTATGAAGAAGATCAGGTAAACAATCTTCCTGTACTGTTTGATAATGTTCAAACAGCCAGAGTTTATGAATACACTCCTAAAATGCTTGAAAACTTCACTCAGGAGTATCAATTTACTCAGATGAATATGCTCGAAGCAGTAAGAACAATGTACGGAGGTTACTATGTTTCAAATGCATCTGCCTACGAAACCGCTACAAATGGGTATGTATGGAAGTATTGTGGTTCTACAGTTTTAACAGAGAAACGAACTTCAGAAAGGTACGATCCGAATTTTATAATTTACAGAATGGCTGATGTTCTGTTGATGAAAGCAGAGGCTTTAATTCTGATGGGTAAAGACGAAACCAGATGGAACCAGGCAACAGAACTAATTAATAAAATCAGAGTCAGATCTAACCTTGAGCCTTTGAGTATTGATTTTAATGATGTTAGCATAGAAGAAATGTTAAAGTCGGTTTTGTATGAAAGACAAATGGAATTAGCAGGAGAAGGTAAGATGTGGTATGATATTCTGCGATTTGGTCGCAGAGATAACTATCGTTTTAAAGAAATGTTTCTAACCGGCCATGTCCTGGAACATAACAATCAGGCAAGCACAAGCTGGTTACGCTCTGTACTTAACAGTAACGATGCACTGTTCCTGCCTGTTTGGGATGAAGAGCTGGATACCAATCCTTTATTGATACAAAATCCTTACTATAATTGATGTACCGATGAAAAAACTATCATACATACTACTCTTGACTGTTATAATTTTAACAAGTTGCGAAGACCCGTTCAAAGATCAGCTTTTTGTGACAGAGTCTAAAGATCAGCTTACTCTAACAAATGCAGCATATCTGGAAAAGCGTTCTCAGGAATTCAGTTTATGGATAGACTTACTTCATTATGCAGATTTGTATAATGCAATTAATGATGCAAGTACTCAGACAACAATATTCTGTCCGGATAATGATGCAATGAATGCATTTTTAAAATTCAAGAATATTTCAAAAGTTGACGAACTCGACTACAACTATGCCAGAGAACTGGTAAAAGCTCATATACTAAAAGGAAGCCTTACTGAAGCCAACTTTATGGTTTATGTCAGCGAAGGCCAGATAAAGACACCAACAGTTTTCGGAATGTATTTGAGTGCATCATACGGATATACAAATACTGAACTTGATGATGTTGATTTAGTTAATTCAAAACCTCAGGATACTCTGTCAATTTACGTCAACAACCAGGCATCTGTTAAGGAAATGGCCAGGCAAACGGTAAATGGCATGGTGTATGTTACCGGAGGTGTAATAAGACCAATGTCAGAAAATATTGTACAGAAACTAATTGATTTCGGAGATTACAAAGTTTTTGTAGAAGCAGTTAAAGCTACAGGCCTTGATAAGATGTTATCTACAGTTACAGACACTGTATATGAATTAGGTGGTGGATACACTGTAAATCACATCAATTTCACATGTCTTGCGGTTCCGGATTCTGTGTATAAATTGAACGGAATAACATCACTTGCCGACCTTGGATCAAAATTATCAGCTACAGGAAATTTTAAAGATTCTACGAATGCTCTGTTTAAATACATAAAATATCACATTATTGAAAAAATACAGAAGAAGTCAGACCTGTTTACTTTTGATGAACCCGGACAAGTAAGAATATTTGATACAAGTCTCAAAAATCAGGTTTTTACAACCGAACAGGTAGAAGGACAGTCAATACTCAATAAGAATATAAAGTTTGTACGATCAGATATTCAGGCCAGAAACGGAATTATACATAAGATTGACGGAATAATGCCTGTCTGGGAGCCTGAGCCAATGACTGTAATCTGGGATTTTTGTAACAGCAAGGACATAATCTCAATTGCCAATGCTTATGGTGCTGCCAACAGTCTGGGTGATTTATTCAGCATGTTACCTCCGGGGAAAGAATATCAGGTTGATTTAAGCCTTGACAAAATCAATGGTAATTTTGGCAATATCAGCTCGTTCATTTACAAAGAAGCAAGTACTAAAACTTCATACAATACCTGGAGAAAAGTTGGTTTTATGAAATGTCGTTACCTCAATGCGCAAAACCCTACTGTAAATACATATGGTGCGTATATGGATAACCTCTTTATTTTAAATCTGGGCTATACAGGCTGGATAGAAATGAAAACACCTACAATAATTAAAGGTAAATATAAAGTCGAGTTTTATTATGCCGGAACCGCCGCTCTTCAGGCTTATTACTCAACCGGAAGTATGGTCAGATTTACCCTGGACGATAATGTTAAGTCTCTTTATGTTTGGAAAGGTCTTGACACAAAAGCCGGCAGCCATATTCACGGAGATGTGCTTTTTGATGAGGTTGTTTTTGATGCCTCAAAGACTCACGATTTCAGGGCAGTTATGATGGATATAAAAGCTTCTACAAACTCCCCTTACAGGCAAATGTGGGATTATATAAAATTTGTTCCAATCGAAAATTGAAATACCTATGAAGATAAATTTTGGACTATTTTCAGTGATTATTGCTGTCATATTCAGCCTGACATCTTGTGAAAACAAGTGGGATGAGCATTATGAAGCATCACTCTTATCTGCTGATGGCAGTGTTGAGCTATACGATGGCGATGTTGAACAATTTATAAAATCAAGATCAGAATTATCAACAAATTCTGCTCTGTTTCAAAAAGCGGGTATTTATGATAGCTTAAAAGTTGGTCAGCAGTATTCGATTATTGTTTATCCAAATTCAGTTATAGATACTTCATCATACAAAAATGACCTTGAATATGCAGCTTACTGTGTTTGTGACGTAGCGGTTTCGCCGGTAAGTTTAAAAGACGGTATGGGTTTAAGAATGAAATATGGTAAAAATGTATGGGTCTATGCCAAATCTGATGGTTTTTACATTGACGATTTTAAAATTTCAAAGGTTGTAAAAACAAATAATGCATATGTATATTTTTTGAATGATGGTATTATTCCTGTAAGAAAATCGGTATATGAGGTTTTGAATTCTTTGGGAGAGGAATATTCAACTTTTAAGAGTCTTGTAAAAAGATTTGAGCTGGTATATTTTGATAAGGAAAACAGTACTCCTTCGGGGTACAATTCTTCAGGTAATATTATTTATTCTGATTCTGTCTGGGCCGTAAAAAACAAACTCATGGACAGGTATGACCAAAACGGAGTCGCATTCTGGAATATGAGATCTGAAGAATATGTGACTACAATGTTGGTGCCCGATAATGAGGTTATTAAACAGGCTATTGATACTGCCATGGCCAGAGTTCCCCTTTATCTGGGACGTCCGGCAACTGCAGCCGACAGACAAAAATATGAGAAGTGGATAGTTGAGGCTTGCTTTGTTAACTCAAGACTTGGTATTGGTGATTTGACCGGTATTAAAGATATAGATTGTGTAGGTGAGTTTATGAGGGATAGTACTGACGAAAGAAAACTTGTCAGGAAGGAAGCAGCAATGTGGAGGCCTGGTGTACAGAAAGTTAGTAATGATAAAGTAATTCCTTGTAGTAATGGTAGTGTCTATTTTGTAGATTTTCTGAAGATTCCCAATAATGTGATTATTTACAGGCTTAAATCTAAGTTTTATCAGTTGTGGAGTTCTATGTCCGAAAAACAGAAGCAGGATCATTTCAGGTGGAATCATTGGATTGAGCCTTTGGTAGTAAATGATGCTCAGGGTTCGTTTCAACTTTCAGAGACATTGCCCACTATGTACTATCATGTTTTGACAGCGATACCTGACAAAGATGCTCGTAAAGACTCTTTAGTATGTAGTGTGACATATGATGGTCTTTTATACAATGAAAAATCCAATAAGGTTACTCTGGCATATGTGCCTAAAGGCGAGTATTACCTTAGAATGGGATTCAAGCATAGCCTTATGTACTCACTTAATATTTATTTCAACGATTCCCTATTGGTAAAAGATATGGTAATGTACGCTCAGGGTTCTAATTTCCATTTTGACAGAGGATCTGTTGGTGTTGTAAGTTATAATGGTGCGGTTTCGATAGGTTACCCCGAAGGCTATAACTGGTTGGAATGGGCTGCAAAAAGTGAAAAGGCTCAGGCATATGATACAGACGGTTATCAGGTTGCTGTGGTAAATGTGAAAGAAGACGGACCGTTTACCATTAAGGTAGAATCAAATGATAATTCATTTTTGTACAATGATAAATCTTATACCAGGGATAAAAATAACATTACAATGTTGATGATGTACCATTGGTGTTTGAGGCCAACAAAAAACAACTATTGAATCTAGTGTAGTATGAAAAGAAAAACAATCATAATAATGGCTTGCTTTGTTTTGCTTGCCAATAATTTACAAGCTCAGGGCAAGTTTAAATCTAAGGTTGTCGATGTTAAAAACGCTCCGGTTGCAGGTGCTGTGATAACTGTAAAAGGTAGCAGTCAGTCAGCGGTTTCGTCGTCAAACGGAGAATTTGTAATTGATTTGCCTGCTCAGGATGTTTTGTTGAAAGTTGAGGCTGCGGGTTACAATGCAAATGAAGCTAGATTATCAGCAGGTTACAAACCTGAAGTATTTGTACTTAATTCTGTCTCTGAATACAGCTATAATCAATCATTGACTTTAGATGAAGGTCTTCAGTCAAAATTAGCAGGGCTGAGAGTTGTCAGAAAAAGTGGTATGCCGGGTGAGGGTGCTTACCTCAATATTAGGGGGCTTCATACTTTGGTTGCTGAGAATTATCCAATGCTGGTGGTTAATGGTGTTCCATATTTTTCTAATGATAATATGTCTTTAGTTATAAATGGTTACTCCGGAAGCTTGCTTTCTGCATTTAATGTGTCAGATATTAGTAGTGTGAAAATTTTAAAAGGTGGAGCAGCAGGTATTTATGGTTCACTTGGTTCTAATGGTGTTGTCATGATTGAGACCCAACAGGCAAAATCAGATAATCTCGAAACCAGGATTACTTATACAGGAAACTTTGGTGTAAACAGCCCGGGAAGAAAATTGCCTTTGCTAGATGCTTCACAATATTCTGAATATTTAAGAAATATCGGAATGACCAGGTATAGTCAGATGTCTTCATTATATGCTGATTATCCTTTTCTGAGAGGTGACAATGATTATTATGAGAATTTTATATTCAATAATAATACAAACTGGCAGGACGTGGTTTTAAATAATTCGACAAGCTCAAATAATGTTTTAAGAGTAGAAGGAGGTGACGAAATCGCTAAATACAATATGTCGGTAGGTTATACCTCCGAAGGTGGAACAATGGGTGATACAAAGTCAGACAGATATAACACCCTGATTAATTCTAATATACTGGTAAGTAGAAAAGTGAATATTTTTACAACTGTTGGTCTGTCATATATAAAAAGCAAACTGGCGGAACAGGGAATGACAGAGCAAACAAATCCTCTTATAGCTGCCTATTACTCAATGCCTCAGTTAAATCCGTATAAATCTGACGACAAGGGCAGATTGTCTGGCACACTGGCTCCATATGATTATTCAAATGTGAACAGCAACCCTGCATTTCCGTATCAAAATGTCAGCAATCCCCTTGCTCTGGTCAGATCTGTTGAGGCTGATCAAAAAAGATATGATGTTAATATAAATCTGGGTATTAACTATAACATAAATGAATACCTTGGGTTGGTAGGTGTGTATAATCATAGTTACAGATATACAGAAGAAAACATGTTTATACCTGGTATTACCGGCAGAACAATTCTTCCTCAGTATTATGGTATAGGTAAAAACACTGTCAGAAAAGGAATTACAGAATATAAAAACCGCTATTTTGGTGTAGAAGCAAATTATAATCGTGTGTTTGATTATGTTCATGAGTTAAGTGTCAAAGCAGGAAGCAAGTATATGACTTATGGGCTGGAATATGATATGTCATCAGGATATAATACTGCAAATGATTTTTATCAAACATTGGGATACACAACAGACGAAGATGATATAAATGGTTTTAATGATGCATGGGTATGGCTAAATCACTCTATAAATATGAGTTATACCTATAACCGAATTTTGAATGCCAACATTAGTGCTTCACTTGATGCAACTTCAGTTTCAGGTTCTGATGCTCCAAGATACTACTTATATCCTTCAGCAGGTTTGACTCTAATGCTGGCACAAACCGGTATTTTGCCTGAATCGATTTCATTGTTAAATCTTAGTCTTGAGGCCTCAAAAACCGGTAACAGCAGATTTTCTTCAAATTATTCGAAAAACTATTATCAGAACTCTAACTTTTTTACACTGGGTACAATAACCAGATCTAATGTTCCAAATACTTACTTGCAACCTGAAAAGCAAAATCAATTGTCGGCAGGTCTGGATTTTTCAGCTATTAACGGTAGA
>CAZFUO010000035.1:0-15471 GCA_964522065.1 uncultured Bacteroidales bacterium
TTGGAGATCTGGTTCTGAAAGAAGGAGACTCTATTTCTCTTAATGGTTCTACAGGTGATATTTATTTAGGCTCTGTGAAGACTGTTGAAGCAGAACTAGATAACGATTTTGCAGAATTAATGACATTGGCTGATAAATACACAAGAATGAAAGTACGTACAAATGCTGATACTCCTCATGATGCAGAAATCGCTCGTAAATTTGGTGCAAGTGGTATTGGTTTATGTCGTACAGAACATATGTTTTTTGAGGGAGAAAAAATTAAGGCAATGCGTGAAATGATTCTTGCCGATGATTCAGATGGTCGTCGTAAAGCATTGGCAAAAATTCTTCCATTCCAGAAAGCTGATTTTAAAGGAATATTCCAGGCGATGCACGATTTACCTGTAACAGTAAGATTGTTAGATCCTCCTTTGCATGAGTTTGTACCTCATGAAGAAAGAGAACAGGCTGCTCTTGCTGAATCTATGGGTATTTCACTTAAGAAAATCCAACAAAGAATTAATGCCCTGCATGAAGCAAATCCGATGTTAGGTCATCGTGGTTGCCGTCTTGGTAACACATATCCTGAAATAACAGAAATGCAAACAAGAGCAATTTTAAGTGCTACATTAGAGTTACAGGAAGAAGGAATGAAAGTTTTACCTGAAATAATGGTTCCTTTAACCGGTATTCTTTATGAATTTCTTGAACAGGAAAAAGTAATCAGAGCGACAGCTGAAGAACTATTTAAGGAAACCGGTAAAAGAATTGAATACAAGGTAGGTACTATGATTGAAATACCTCGTGCAGCTCTTACTGCTAACAGAATTGCATCATCAGCTGAGTTCTTCTCTTTCGGTACAAATGACCTTACTCAAATGACTTTCGGATATAGCCGTGATGATATTGCTACATTCTTACCTGTTTATCTTGAAAAGAAAATTCTTAAAGCAGATCCTTTCCAGGTTTTAGATCAAAAAGGAGTTGGTCAATTAGTACAAATGGCAACTGAAAAAGGGCGTTCAGTTCGTCCTGATTTAAAATGCGGTATTTGTGGTGAGCATGGTGGAGAGCCATCTTCAGTAGAATTCTGTCATAGAACAGGTTTGGATTATGTTAGTTGTTCTCCTTTCAGAGTTCCTATTGCCCGCTTAGCAGCTGCACAGGCAGCACTTAGATAAATTATTCTTTATATTTAATAAAAGGCTGTCTGTTCAGGCAGCCTTTTATCAATATAAAAAGTTTGAACTTTTCTTGTTTATAACCTTAAATTTGATTAATATAGCACAATATAATTTTTGTATAATTCAAAACAATAATTGTGAAGCATAAAGAATTTATTGAAGAATTGTCTAAGAGATCAGGAATAGACAAAAAGTCAACTGAAAAGTTAACAATTACAACCGGAGATATAATAAGTAATATATTATCTTCAGGTGATTCACTATCAATACAAGGATTTGGTACTTTTATTGTAAAAAAAAGAGAAGAAAGAATCTCAGTTATTCCATCCACCGGAAAAAGATTATTAATACCTCCAAAGATAGTACCCGGATTTAAACCAGGTACAACCCTTAAAGAAAAAATTAAAAATCTGAATAACAATGGATAAGAAATATCTACTACCAGATCTGGTCGATTTATTGAGTTCAGAAGGTAATATAAAAAAAAAGGAAGCTGAAGACTTTCTAAAATTATATTTTAATATTATTGACGAATTTCTTATAATAGACAAGACTGTCAAAATCAATAATATAGGCACTTTTAGATTAATAGAAGCTGAAGCCAGAGCAAGTGTCGATGTTAACACAGGACAAAGTTTTCTAATAAAGGAACACTTTAAGTTAAGTTTTTTACCTGATTCAAAATTAAAGGATTTTGTAAATAAGCCCTTTTCAGATTTTTTACCTGTAGAAACAATTGATTCTTCATCAGATGTACAGAATATAGAAGAGGATTATAAAAAAGAGATTAATGATAGTCCTGAAATACAAATAGAAGATAACTTAAAAACACCCGATACTAAAGCATCAAGTCTTAATTATATATATGATGAAATATCAGAGACAGGTGTAATTACAGATGATATTGACGATTTACCTAAGATTGAAGAAAAAGCAAATGAGATTAAAGCTAAGAAAAATCATATTAATTATCTGAAAATATTGTTTTTTGTTCTTTTATGTATTGTATTGTTTTTAATAGTATTCTGGACTGTCAAATCAAATTTGGATGCAAAAAAGGAGAGTATTGAAAAGGATAAAATACTAAATGAATATATTTCTCAATCTGAGAACGCTCAAATAAAAGAGGATGTTGTTGTTTTAAAAGATACAGTAGTACCAAAAGATACTTTGATTCAAAATAAAGAAATTGCTGAAATTGTAGAGTATCCAATCTATATTACTATAATGCCAGGGGTTAATCTGATGACTTTATCAAAAAAATATTATGGTCATAAAGCTTTTTGGGTTTATATTTTTATGGATAACAGAGATGTAATACCAAATCCAAACAATATCACTGTTGGAAAAAAAATAAAAATATCTTCTCCCGACCCACAAAAAATTAATTCACAGAGTGATGTTTGTTTAAAAAAAGCAGAAGAATTGCAATCTAAAATTCTAAATGAGTACAACAATTAAGTTTTTTTGGGTTGTTTTACTTGTTTTGTCAATTACTTAATTTTTTTTAACTGCCAGGGTTGTATTTTAAACTCTGACTTAGTTAATTTTGCAATTCGAAAAAAAATAAAATTTAAAGAATATATAATATGAGTCAAACCGTAAACATCAGAGAGCTAAACGAGCTTATTGAAAGAAAAAGCGCTTTTGTTGAAACTATCAACTTAGGAATGGACAAAGTTATCGTAGGGCAAAAACATCTTGTAGAATCGCTTCTGATTGGTCTTTTATCAGATGGCCATATTTTATTAGAAGGGGTTCCCGGATTAGCAAAAACTTTGGCTATTAAAAGTTTGTCATCTTTAATTGAGGCAAAATTCAGTAGAATTCAATTCACACCTGATTTATTACCGGCAGATGTTTTAGGAACTATGATTTATAGCCAAAAAAATGAAGAGTTCTCTGTTAAAAAAGGCCCGATATTCGCTAATTTTATCTTAGCTGATGAAATAAACAGAGCTCCGGCAAAAGTTCAAAGTGCACTTCTGGAAGCTATGCAGGAAAGACAGGTTACAATAAGTAATCATACTTTCAAACTGGATGCTCCGTTTTTAGTAATGGCAACCCAAAATCCAATTGAACAAGAAGGTACTTACCCTCTTCCTGAAGCGCAAGTTGACCGTTTTATGCTAAAAGTCGTAATAGGATATCCAAAAAAAGATGAAGAAGCACTTATAATAAGACAAAATATTGGAGAAAAACAACCAGAGATTTTACCAATATTAAAGCCTGAAGAAATTATTGAATCAAGAAACATTGTAAGACAGGTATATATGGACGAGAAAATCGAAAAATATATAGTTGATATTGTTTTTGCTACAAGATTTCCTGAAGAATATGGTTTAAAATCATTGAAAGATATGATTTCATTTGGTGGTTCTCCAAGAGCTTCAATAAATTTAGCATTAGCTGCAAGATCGTATGCCTTCATAAGAAGAAGAGGTTATATTATACCAGAGGATGTACGTGCTGTCTGTCATGATGTGTTAAGACATAGGATTGGTTTAAGCTATGAAGCTGAAGCAAATAATCTTACCAGCGAAGAAATTATAAGCGAGATTCTAAATGCTGTTGAAGTACCGTAATAATTAACGATGGAAACCAGCGAATTACTAAAGCGAGTAAGAAAAATTGAAATCAAAACTCGTGGATTGTCAAGTAATATATTTGCAGGTCAGTATCATACTGCATTTAAGGGAAGAGGTATGGCCTTTTCTGAAGTCAGGGAGTATCAGTATGGCGATGATGTAAGAAATATTGACTGGAACGTTACAGCAAGATTTGATAAGCCATATGTAAAAGTATTTGAAGAAGAAAGAGAACTCACTGTAATGCTTTTAATTGACGTATCAGGAAGTAGATTATTTGGAACTCAGAATAGTTTTAAGAAAAGTGTGATTACTGAAATTGCAGCAACTTTAGCATTTTCAGCAATTCAGAATAATGATAAAATTGGTGTAATACTTTATTCGGATAAACTTGAGAAGTTTATTCCACCTCAAAAAGGGAAGAAGCACATTTTATATATTATCAGAGAGCTGATTGATTTTAATCCTGTTAATAAAAAAACAGACATTTCAGGTGCTTTAAGATACATGACCAGTGTGATTAACAAGAGATGTACAGCCTTTGTAATTTCTGACTTTATTGATAAAAATAATTTTCAGACAGATTTGACAATTGCAAACAGAAAACATGATCTTGTAGCCATTCAGGTCTATGATAAAAGAGAAACCGAATTACCTTCTGTTGGTCTGATTAGAATACACGATGCTGAAACAGATGAAGAAAGACTGATTGACACATCATCAAAAAGTATTAGAACAGCTTATTCAAAATGGTGGAAAGAAAATCAGTTGAAATTATCTGACATATTCAAAAAAAGCAAGGTTGATTCTGTTTCTGTATCAACAGAACAAGATTATGTTAAGGCTCTTCTTAATCTTTTTAACTTAAGGAATTGATTGCAGTTAATATTATAAAGTATGATTAGAACCAAAAACTTAAGGGTATTGGCTTTTTTTATTTTGGTATTAGGTTTTTCCCAAATAGCAAAAGCTCAGAAGGTTTCTGTGAAAGCTGATTTGGATTCAACTGTATTGTTAATAGGACAACAATCAAAATTGAATATAACAGTTTCAGGCCCTTCAAATTTGCTATACCAATTGCCACAGTTTCCTGGAGATACTCTGATAAATGGTATTGAAGTTTTATACAAAGGCAAAACAGATACAACAGTTTTTGATAACGGTGAAATTCAGTTAAAGACTGACTATTTGGTAACTTCTTTTGATAGTGGTTTGTATTATATAAATCCAATAAAAGTAATTGCCGGATCTGATACGTTTGAGAGTAATAATTTAGCTATCAAGGTATTAACATATGATGTTGATACAACAAACTATCAGTTATATGATATTAAAGGCGTTTTTCGTCCTCAGTTTGTAATCTCTGATTATGCATTTATCATAATGCTAATAATTCTGCTTTATGTGGTTTTATTAACTGTTATATGGCTTTATTTGAAAAAGAAATACAAGGCTGATAAAGAAAAAGAACTAATAGTTGAAAAGTATTTACCTCCACACGTTAGGGCAATTATAGATTTGGATAGATTAAAATCTGAGAAACCATGGCAAAGAGGTCAGAATAAAGAGTTCTATACTAAGCTTACCGATATTATTCGTACATATATTGAAAACAGGTTTAAGATAAACGCAATGGAAATGACCACAGCGGAGATTTTGCCTCAATTCAAAAAAGATAAGAATACTCAATCTGTTTATCAAAATCTAAGACAAATTCTTCAAACTTCTGATTTGGTGAAATTTGCGAAATTCATGCCTGAAGAAAATGAGAATGAATTAAGTATTATGAATGCCTATCTATTTGTAAATCAAACAAAAATTGAAGAAGTTCAAACAATTGAAGAACAAAAAGAAGCAGTCATAGATAACGAAGAAACCGTTAGTAATACGGCAGTTGTAGAAGAAAATGATTATTTGAAAAAATATCAAAGAAAATGATACTTGCAAAACCAGAATACCTGTTTTTACTTTTACTATTGATTCCTGCTATTATTTGGTATATTCTAAAAAGAAAAAAGAGATATGCTGCAATTCAGGTTTCAAATAGTTTTCCTTTTGAAAATTCAAAAAAATCATGGAAGGAAAGAATAGAGCATCTACCTTTTATAATAAGGATTATTGCTTTGATATTAATTATAATTGTTCTTTCAAGGCCTCAATCAACTAATAGCTGGCAAAATGTAACCTCAGAAGGTATTGACATTGTACTGGCATTAGATATTTCTAGTAGTATGTTAGCCGAAGACTTGAAACCAAACAGGCTCGAAGCAGCTAAAACTGTTGCAGCAAACTTTATTTCAGGAAGGCCAAATGATAATATTGGTTTGGTTGTTTTTGCTGCAGAGAGCTTTACACAATGCCCTCTGACAACAGATCATACAGTATTGCTAAATTTGTTTGGTGGAATTAAGAGTGGAATAATTGAAGACGGAACGGCAATAGGTCTTGGTTTAGCAAACAGTGTAAGTAGAATAAAAGATTCTAAAGCCAAATCGAGAGTTATTATATTACTTACTGACGGAACAAATAACAGAGGCGATATAGACCCTGTTACTGCTGCTGAGCTTGCTAAAACATTTGGAATAAGGGTTTATACCATTGGCATTGGTACAAGAGGTAAAGCTCCTTATCCTTTCCAAACAGCATATGGTGTTCAATATCAAAATATTGATGTAGTTATTGATGAAGAGCCGTTAAAACAAATTGCCGGTGTCACAGGTGGTGAATATTACAGAGCTACTGATAATAATAGTCTTAAAGGTATTTACAACGAAATCGATAAACTGGAAAAAACCAAATTTAACGTTAAAGAGTACAGTAAAAAAAATGAAGAGTACAGAATTTTTGCAATAGCTGCATTGATTTTTCTCTTGATGGAAATATTTATTAGAATAACAGTTTTAAGACGTATACCTTAAAATAATTGGAAGTATGTTTAGATTTTCAAATCCTGAATTTTTATATCTTCTCGGAATAATTCCGGTATTAATTATAATACTTATAGCCGGTTCAAAAATTGCAAAAAAAAGAATTCAAAATTTTGGCAATCCTGAATTGGTTTTGCAGCTTATACCTGATTTATCACGAAGAAAACCTGTTTTTAAAAATATCTTACAGATTACAGCTATAACCATTTGTGTTTTTATGATTGCCGGACCACAATTTGGTTCAAAAATAGAAAAAGTAAAGCGCCAGGGTTCTGAAATCATGATAGCAATGGATGTTTCAAATTCAATGCTTTCACGTGATATAACTCCAAACAGACTTGAAAAATCAAAACAATTGGTTTCAAAGATTGTAGATAAACTGCAGGATGATAAAATTGGTCTTGTAATTTTTGCTGGGGAGGCATTCACACAATTACCTATAACCAGTGATTTTGTATCTGCTAAAGTTTTTATGTCAACTATATCTCCGGATCTTGTTAAAGCTCAGGGAACTGCAATTGGCTCTGCTATTGATTTGTGTGTAAGATCATTCGGACCAAAGGGACAGGCAGAAAGAGCTATTATTGTTATAACTGATGGAGAAAATTTCGAAGACAATGCTGTTGAAAGTGCAAAGAATGCAGTTGAACAAGGAATTAAGATTCATGTTGTTGGAATGGGAACAGAACAAGGTGGCCCCATACCGGTGTCAGAAGGCAGCAGTGATTTTCGAAAAGATAAAGATCAGAATGTTGTTATTACAAAGCTAAACGAAAAAATGTGTCAGGAGATTGCAGGATCAGGTAAAGGTTTATATATAAGATCCGACAATGCAAATTCTGCATTAAAAGCTCTTTCTAAAGAAATAGATAAAATGACTAAAGCTGACTTAGAATCATCTGTTTACAGTGAATATGATGAACAATTCCAGGGTTTAGCCTGGATAATCCTGTTTTTGCTTTTGTTTGATTCTTTTATACTTGAAAGAAAGAATGAGATATTTAAAAAATTCAAACTTTTTTGATATGACTAATTCAAAAAAAATACTTTTTATAATTTTAATACTTTCGTTTTTACCATTTTTATCATTTTCACAGAAAAATGAGAGAAAAAGTATACGTGAAGGCAATAAACTATATGAAAAAGAAAAATATACAGAATCTGAGATTGCTTATCGTAAAGCTTTAGAAACCAATCCTAAATCGGCATCCGGTACTTACAATTTAGGAAATTCTCTGTATAAGCAAAAGAAAATTAAAGAAGCAGTCGAACAATATCAAATTGCATTAAGTCAGGAAATGGATCCTCTAAAAAGAGCATCAATATTACATAATTCTGGAAATAGCTTTATGCAGGCTAAGGATTATTCTAATGCTGTAGCTTCTTACAGGATGTCAATGCGATTTAATCCTAATGATAATGAAACAAGATATAATTTAGCTGTTGCCCAGGCACTTTTGAGAAATCAACAAAAGCAGCAACAAAACGACAAGGATAAAGACAATAAAGACGACAAAAATAAAGATCAGGAAGAAAAACAACAACAGCAACAAACACAAGACGATAAAGAAAAGAAACAAGATCAGAATAAACAACAGCAACAACAGGATAAAGAAGAGCAATTATCTAAAGAGAAAGCTCAACAATTGCTTGATGCACTTACTCAAGATGAAAAAGAAACTCAGGAGAAGGTAAAAAAATTACAAATGCAGCAAAGTCGTTCTAAAAAACGCGATAAAGATTGGTAACTAATTAAAATATACTGAAATAAGATATGAATTTTAGCAGAACTTACATTTTTATTCTGATAACCGTTTTTTTGTTACACGGTTCTAAAGTATTTGCTGATGATGCTGTTAGCTTTACAGCAGAGGCACCAAGAACTGTAGTTATGGGACAACAATTCAACCTGGTTTATACCTCAAACAGTGAAATTATTGATTTCAGAATACCTGAAATCAACAATTTTGAGATATTAATGGGTCCGTCAACCTCTCAAATGTCTTCAACAACAATAATAAACGGCAAGTATTCATCAACAACTACATTCAGATATACTTACGTACTTTATCCAAAAAGTACAGGAACCTTTACTATCACGCCGGCAAGTGCCACTATTAAAAAAGGGAATTACAAAAGTAATAGCTTAACTATAAAGGTTCTGCCTGCTGAGCAAAATAGTTCCGGTTCCTCAAAAACACAGTCATCAAATTCATCTGTTCAAAATATATCTTCAGATCAGATATTTATCAGAGCAATACCATCTAAAACTTCTGTTAAAGAGCAGGAAGGATTAACAATAACTTATAAACTATATACCAGAGTAGATCTTGCCGGATTTGAAAATCCAAAATTTCCTGAATTTAAAGGGTTCATGGCTCAGGAAGTGGAGGTTTCAAATAATCAGCAATGGGACATGGAGAATTATAATGGAGCAAACTACAGAACGGCTGTATTAAAACAAACAGTATTATATCCACAGGAAACAGGCTCTTTAACTATAGATAAAGGTAGCTTTGACGTTATTATGAGATTGAGGGTTTCAAATCCAAGGATGAGAAGCATTTTTGATGATTTTCTTGATTCTTATCAGGATGTAAAGAAAACAATATTTTCAAATCCGGTAAAAATAGAAGTACAATCACTTCCTTTCGGTAAACCTTCAGATTTTTGTGGTGTAGCAGGAAGCTTAAGTATGAATTCAAGTATTAGTACTACCAGGCTAAAAGCAAATGAGGCAGTTACAGTAAAGGTGGTAATAAGTGGAAATGGGAATTTGAAAATGATTCAAACTCCTGAAATTAAATTCCCACAGGATTTTGAAATTTACGACCCAAAGGTAGATAATGCATTTGTTAACACTTCAGCAGGAGTAAAAGGTACTAAAACAATTGAATATTTAGTTATTCCCCGTTTTGCAGGCAAATTTGAAATTCCTTCAACTTCAATATCATATTATGATTTGTCATCAAAATCATATAAAACACTCAAAACCAGCAGTTTCACAATTGATGTAGAAAAAGGAGAGGGTGGAGCTCAGGTTGTATCTGGAAATTTTGCTGATAAAGAACAACTAAAGCTTTTAGGTTCTGATGTCAGGTATTTGAAAAAAGGTTATAGCACAAGTAACAATAAAAATCTTATATATGAGCAAACTTGGTATTGGCTTATATATATAGTACTGTTATTGGTATTTTTAATGGTTATGTTAGTTAACAGAAAAAAAGCCATAGAAAATGCAGATATATCCAGAGTTAAAAATAAAAAAGCTAATAAAATAGCAGTTAAAAAGCTAAGAAAAGCAGCTCAATTCCTTAAAGAAAACAATAAAGAAGCATTCTATGATGAAGTGCTGAAAGCTCTTTGGGGATATACCAGTGATAAACTTAATATTCCATTATCTAAGTTAACTAAAGAAACCGTTGATAATGAGCTTTATACTTATAATGTGAGTGAAGAGATCAGAAAGGAATATTCAGAAATACTTGAAATTTGCGAGTTTGCCAGATATGCACCTTCTACAGGTAATCAGGAAATGGGTAACCTTTATGAGAGAACTATGGAGGTTATGAATAAAATGGAAAGTACCATCAAAAAGTAAAGAACTATGTACAGAATAATTATATCGTTGTTATTGATATTTACATCTTTAAATATTTCTGCTAATCAGAATTCCGCTGAAATATTAATGGAAAATGCATCAAAGTTATATTCTTCAGGTAAGTATGAAAAGGCCTCAGAATTATATATAAAAATTATTGAAACTAATGGAGATTCATTTGAGGCATTTTATAATCTTGCAAATGCTAAATATAAAATGAATGATATTGCTTCTGCAATATTATACTATGAGAAGGCATTAAAAATAAGACCAGGAGATAAAGATACCAGATTTAATCTTGAACTATGTGAAGCAAAAATTGTAGACAAAATAGTTCCGGTAGGTAAGTTTCTGATAGTCAGATGGTACGAATCCATTGGTAACAACTTCAATACCAATACCTGGGCTATGATATCACTGATATTCTTTATAATTACAATGATATCACTAATAGTCTATTTTTTCTCAAGACACAGATGGTTGAAAAAAACGGGTTTTTATACGTCTGTAATATCACTAATATTCACTATATTGTGCCTCACTTTTACAGCAGGAAAATATAATGAAGCAAAAAACCCTGATAAAGCTATTATATTTACTCCTACAGTAACAGTTAAAAGCTCTCCTGACGCCAGTGGAACAGATCTTTTTATTCTTCACGAAGGAACAAAAGTCAATATTAAGAGTGAAATTGGCAATTGGAAAGAAATAGAATTAATTGATGGAAACGTAGGATGGATAGAATCTATGCATTTGCGGATAATTTAATAAATTAATACTCTGAGAATGTTCGAACAAATTATCAACTGGGACAAACAATTGTTATTAACATTAAACAGTTATCATAACCCCTGGTTGGACAGATTTATGTGGATGCTATCTGACACTCTTGTGTGGATACCTTTCTTTATTATTTTCTTTATTATATTAGTTAAAAACAAACAGGCAAATGCATTTTTATTATTAATAGCCTTTGGTCTTCTCATGTTGATAACAGACAGAGTTTCTTCAGGTATTTTAAAACCACTGATAGAAAGATTAAGGCCTAGTCATGACCCTGAGCTTGGAGATTGGGTAATTACAGTGAATAATTACAAAGGGGGCTTATACGGCTTTGTTTCAAGTCATGCAGCAAATTTCTTTGGTTTTGCGGTTTTAAGTTTGTTGTTTATCCGATCATGGAGTTACTCTGTAACTATAATTTCCTGGGCATTATTAATTTCTTATTCGAGAATGTACCTGGGAGTTCATTATCCACTTGATATATTCTTTGGTATTGTTTTGGGTATTTTATCTGCTTTTCTGATATATAAATTATTTACAAAATTTGTTGATAAACCTAATACCAGAAAAAGAGGACATAATGTGAGGTCACAAACAAGAAAATCTGATTCCGATTTTAAAAATTCTGATATATTTTTCCTGCAATATACTCTTATTCTTATAGTTGTAATTTTATTCATTACATCCTTCAAACTTGCCTGGTAGTATCATTTTTTAAAAAAGTGATAAGAAACAAAAAAGAGGTTAAATATTTTTATCTTCAGTTTATATTAGTTATATTTATTGCAGTTTTGTATAACAAATATTACTAACCTAATAAACTTATATGGCCATGATAAAAACTATAACCTTTAATGAACTTCGTAAGATCAAAGACAGTTTACCTTCCGGCAGTTCTCAACGCATTGCTGATAAATTGGGTATTTCAGTTGAAACTGTCCGGAATTATTTTGGTGGATCAAATTACAAGAACGGTAGCAGTGTTGGTCTTCATATTGAACCAGGACCTGATGGTGGTTTAGTGATGTTAGATGATACTGTTATTTTAGATTTGGCTATGGAAATTTTAGAAGAAAACAAATCTTAATATAAAATATTGATTTGAAGAACAGGATTCATCCGTGAGGAAGAATCCTGTTCTTTTTTTATGTCAGTAAGTAATAAAAAGTAATTTATTCTTTAAAGTAAAATTTATTTCTCCAGAGTTAATGAATTTTCCTCCAGGTGTTTTTTTTTGATGTTTTGATGTAATAATTTTAGAAAAAAACCAAATTAATATCAATCATGAAAAAAGAACACAATTTATTTTTAGTTTATCCTTTAATCTCTAGTAAAGTAGATAAATCCAGAATTTATCCGGGAAAACCTGTTTACTTTTCAAACAAAGCAAAAGCAGAACAAATGGCAAAAACATTTAAAGATCATTTCGGTTTTTTGTATGATGAAGTAATTCAGGAAGAGAAAGTATATTGTATCATAATTGAGGAGTACGAAATGGATACTCCTTACAGGTATCAACTATCTACATTAGTATATGATTGTGACGGAATCTTATTAAATGATAGTAATACACCAGATGAGGGCCCATTCTTAGGGAGAGATAAAACAGAAATCAAATATACAATTGGAGATTTTGTTGAAATACCATGTGGTGAGAAATTAATAGTTGGTATTGTTGCTGAACAACCATTATCGATGTGTGAAATTGAGAGTGATTACAGTCTGAATGCATCAGATGATTGTTATACAATAATACAACATCCTGATCATGAGATTAATTATGCACATACTCCATTAGTATTTAAACCATCAATAGATATAAATGAGGTTATAAAAGATGATTTAAAAAATGCACTAATAAGATTTAAGCAAAACTCATAAAAAAAGACCTGGTTAAAAAACCAGGTCTTTTGTCTTTTGTCGGGGTAGCGGGATTCGAACCCACGACCCCCTGCTCCCAAAGCAGGTGCGCTAACCGGACTGCGCTACACCCCGTTTCTGTAAGACGGGTGCAAATGTAGTCCTTTTTTTGGAGTTTCCAAAACTCCTGAGTGATTTTATGAAAAAAAAATCCGATATTTGCATAAAATCATAATCAATATGTACAGGACACATACTTGCGGCGAAATTCGCATAGAAGATGAAAATAAATCAGTAACCTTATCAGGTTGGGTTCAAAAAGTCAGAAAAATGGGAGGGATGACCTTCATTGATTTGAGGGACAGATATGGTATAACACAATTAGTGTTTAATCAGGAACAAAATGTCTCTCTTTGTGAAAAGGCAAATAAAGTTGGAAGAGAATGGGTTATCCAAGTAAAAGGAACCGTAAAACCAAGATCAAATAAGAATCCTAATATACCTACCGGAGATATTGAAATAATTGTAGAGGATTTAATTGTATTAAATTCAGCCGAGACTCCGCCTTTCACAATTGAAGATGATACCGATGGAGGTGACGATATCAGAATGCGATACAGGTACCTTGATCTACGAAGGAATTCTGTAAGAAAAAACATTGTTTTAAGACATCAGATGGTTATGCTGGTACGTCAATATCTTGATAAACAAAATTTTATTGAGGTTGAGACTCCAATTCTAATAGGTTCGACACCTGAAGGAGCAAGAGATTTCGTGGTTCCGTCAAGAATGAATCCTGGAGAGTTTTATGCACTACCTCAGTCACCACAGTTATTCAAGCAATTATTGATGGTTGCCGGCTTTGACAGGTATTTCCAGATTGCAAAGTGCTTTAGAGATGAAGATTTGAGGGCTGACAGACAACCAGAATTTACACAAATAGACTGTGAAATGTCTTTTGTTGAGCAAAATGATGTTCTTGAAATATTTGAAGGTCTTACCAAATATCTATTTAAAGAAATAAAAGGCATAGTTTTAAATGAAAGCTTTTTAAGAATGCCATATTCTGAAGCTATTAAGTTTTATGGTAGTGATAAACCTGATATAAGGTTTGAAATGAAGTTTTGCGAACTAAAAGACTTAATACAGGAAGGACTTTTCTCAATATTTGATAGTGCTGAATATATTGGAGGTATTTGTGCTGAAAACTGTGCTTCGTATACCAGAAAACAACTTGATGAACTGACAGACTTTGTTAAACGACCTCAAATTGGTGCAAAAGGATTAGTTTATGTAAAATGCGAAACCGATGGCACTTTTAAATCTTCAGTTGACAAGTTTTACAGTAATGAACAACTAAGCAAGTGGGCTTTAGCAATGAATGCTAAACCAGGTGACTTGTTGTTAATAATGAGTGGTGACAAAAATAAAACTCAAAAAGCGCTTTGTGAATTAAGACTGGAAATGGGTAACAGACTTGGACTTAGAGACAAAAATAAATTTGCTCCACTTTGGGTTGTTGACTTTCCAATGTTTGAATGGGATGAAGAAACACAAAGATATTTTGCTATGCATCATCCTTTTACATCTCCTAAACCTGAAGATTTTGAGTTATTAGACACTGATCCGGGAAAAGTAAGAGCAAATGCATACGATATGGTTATAAATGGTGTTGAATTAGGTGGAGGGTCAATAAGAATACATGATAGTGGTCTTCAGTCAAAAGCATTTGATATCATGGGATTCACTAAAGAGAAAGCAGATAGTCAATTTGGCTTCCTTATGAGTGCATTCCGCTTTGGAGCACCTCCTCATGGTGGACTTGCATTTGGTTTGGACAGATTTGTGTCAATGTTTGCAGGATTGGATACTATTAGAGATTGTATTGCTTTTCCAAAAAATAATTCAGGAAGAGATGTGATGTGTGATGCTCCATCAGTAATAGATCCTGCACAATTAGAAGAACTTAACATCGAACTTAAGCCAATCGTAAAGTGATAAAAGTTAAAGATATCAGCAGGCTGATTGAAGACTTCGCACCTCTGTCATTTCAGGAATCTTATGACAATTCCGGATTGATTATTGGGAATGAAGAAATGGATCTTACCGGGGTATTGATTTGCCTTGATATTACTGAAAACGTAATTGAAGAAGCTATACTACATAATCTTAATATGATTGTGTCACATCATCCTCTGATATTTAAAAGTATTAAAAAGATTTCATCCAAAAACAGGGTAGACTCATGTGTAATCAAAGCTATTAAAAACGATATAGCTATATATTCAGGTCATACTAATGTAGATAGTGTTATTAATGGAGTTAATGGAAAAATTGCAGAAAAGCTTGGTCTGACAAATTTGCGGATATTAGATCCTTCTACATCAAATTCAGAAAATGTATATGGTTTAGGAGTAATAGGCGATTTGACAAACCCTGTTAGTGAAACTGAAATGCTTCACAAAATTAAGGACACTTTTAAATGTAAGTTTCTTAAACATAGCAGTCTATGCAATAATGAAGTTAAAACAATAGCTGTTTGTGGA